>DATHVH010000209.1:0-10560 GCA_035461405.1 Anditalea sp. | reverse complement strand
CAACTCCATAAAAAAAGAGGCCAACTTGGCCTCTCTCTTTTTTACTCTGCACTTGTAAGCAAAATCTTTTCTTTATCTATTGAATATGGAATATTAGCGAGCTGATCGAGCTTATCTATTTTTACCCGATCAAAGGCCATTCTATTTTCTTTTAATATTGGTTCGGATGGCGGGATTTCTTCTTTTAACCAATCTTCTTGCTTTCCGTTCTTCCAGAATCTGAAACAAAGGTGAGGACCAGTGGCCAATCCAGTGCTTCCCACATATCCTATCACTTGTCCCTGACTGACTCTGGTGCCAGGCTTCATGCCTGATGCGATCTTTGACATGTGAAGATATTGTGTGGTATATGTACCATTATGTTTGATTTTGACATAGTTTCCGTTGGCGCTGCTAAATTTTGCATCAACCACTACGCCATCACCCACAGTTCTGATTTCTGTACCAGTTCTGGCAGCATAGTCAGTTCCCAGATGGGGCTTATATCTTTTCTGTACTGGATGAAATCTTTTCAGGTTATACCTGGAGCTGATTCGGGTATATTCTAAGGGATCTCTTAAAAATGCTTTTTTGAAACTGTTTCCATCCTGGTCATAAAATGCCAGTTCTCCGTTTTGCTCAAAAGGAATAGCATAATAAGGTCTTCCAGAACTTTCGAAATATGCTATTTGGATATTCTCTACACCTACAACTTCGTTCTCAACCAGCTTTTCATTGTAAACTACTTTGAATTTATCACCTTTCTGGACGGCCTGGAAGTTTATACTCCAACCATATAAATCTGCAAATTTATTGATCACAGAAAGAGAAACCCCTTCTGCTACCATGTCATCGTAAAGTGATCTGTTGATCGTGCCTGCTACTTCTCTGGTGCGGATTTCTACTGGTTTTGATTCTTTATAGATATCGACGGTGTCTAGACGGAAAACTACGTATTCTGCTGGATTTGGCTCATAGATAAAAAATTGGGCCTTGGAAGAATCTTTTGGGGTAAGGATAGTATATTTTTTATTTGAAGCTATTTTTCTGACATCAAAAATTTCTTTTGATCTCTTGGCCAGTTCATCTATAATCTGGTAGGGGACATTAAAAGGGCTAAGAATTGTAGATAAAGTTTGATTTTTCTCAACAAAGCCTTCAGCTATTTCGAGTTCATTGATCCTGATACCGTAGAGGATTTCTTCCAGTTCCTCGACATCATCTGCCTCTTCCATGAGTTCTTCTAAGGCTGCTTTCGCCAGGAGTTCCTGTTCTTGGGAATTGTATTTAAGATAGCTATACCCTCCCGCCGATAGTAGGATGATGCCTACCGTGATCCAAATTTTCTTCATTTGCTATTCATTTTCATTAAGTCCATTTGTACAAAATAAGTTGATAAATTACTTAAAAACCAAACTATGATCTTAAATTTTTTATATAATTCTTATAAAAGATCAATTTTTATTTAAAACGCTCAGCTGTGTAAAAGCTTGTATGATCATTGAAAAATATAAAAGGTTATTTTAAATATACTAAAATGGATCTAGCATAAAAACTTAAAGTTTCAGTATTGTTAAAAACTTTTTTCTGTTTTTTTTTGCTGAAGCCTTTCACTATTAGTAAACTGAAGGGATATCGTTATCTTTGTGCCTTTGTTTTTAATTAATTAAATCAGCTATGCTTAGAACACATACTTGCGGTGACTTACGCATAAGTGATGTCAATAAAGAAGTAACACTGGCCGGATGGGTACAGCGTGTTAGGAATAAGGGTGGCCTGATATGGGTAGACCTTAGAGACAGATATGGCATCACCCAACTGATCCTGGAGGAAGGATCTACAGATGAAACGCTCCTAAAAAAGGCTGCTGGACTGGGAAGGGAATTTGTAATACAGACTTCTGGTACCGTGATAGAGCGGACATCAAAAAATGATAAGATACCTACGGGTGATATAGAAATAAAAGTAGCAAGTCTCGAGGTTCTAAACAGTTCCAAAGTGCCTCCATTTATCATAGAAGATGAAACTGATGGCGGGGAAGAACTGAGAATGAAATACAGATATCTGGACCTAAGAAGGAATGTGGTGAGGAACAAGCTGCAGCTCAGGCACCGCATGATGCAGGAAACCCGGAAGTATATGGACGCCCAGGATTTCATAGAAGTGGAAACTCCCGTTCTGATCAAGTCTACTCCCGAAGGTGCCCGTGATTTTGTAGTGCCCAGTAGAGTAAACCCAGGTGAATTTTATGCATTGCCTCAATCGCCGCAGACATTTAAGCAATTGCTTATGGTAAGCGGTTTTGACAGATATTTCCAGATAGTAAAATGTTTTAGAGACGAAGATCTTCGTGCAGACCGTCAACCTGAATTTACCCAGATAGACTGCGAAATGTCTTTCGTAAGCCAGGAAGATATCCTCAATACTTTTGAAGGACTTACAAAGCACCTTTTCTCCAGCGTAAAGGGTGTTGAGTTGGATAAAGTAGAAAGAATGACTTTTGCAGATGCCATGAAATTTTATGGCAATGACAAACCTGACTTGAGGTTTGACATGAAATTCGTTGAATTAAATGATGTAGCCAAAGACAAGGGTTTTGCTATTTTTGATAGTGCCGAACTGGTAGTGGGAATTTGTGCTAAAGGTGCGGCAGAATACACCAGAAAACAACTAGATGCACTTACTGATTACGTCAGGAGACCACAGATCGGAGCTAAGGGTCTAGTGTATGTAAAATGCAATGCTGATGGAACCTATAAGTCATCAGTAGATAAATTCTATACCCAGGATGATCTTCAGGCATGGGCAGAAAAGTTTGGTGCTACAGCGGGAGACCTTATTTTGATTCTTTCAGGTGATGTTCAGGCGGTGCGCAAGCAACTGTCAGAACTTCGTCTCAAAATGGGCGATGAACTGGGCCTTAAGGACCGGAATGTTTTTAAACCTCTATGGGTCATGGATTTTCCTCTATTGGAGTGGGATGAAGAAACACAGCGTTATCATGCTATGCATCACCCCTTCACATCTCCTAAGACTGAAGATATTCCTTTACTTTCTACAGATCCCGGAGCAGTAAGAGCCAATGCTTATGACTTGGTTATCAATGGTGTGGAAATAGGCGGAGGATCAATCAGAATCCATGACCGTGCTACTCAGCAGTTGATGTTTAAGCACCTAGGCTTTACGGATGAAGAAGCTCAAAAGCAATTTGGTTTCTTAATGGAAGCTTTTGAATACGGTGCACCCCCACATGGTGGAATAGCATTTGGGTTTGATAGGCTTTGTGCCATCTTTGGAGGATCGGATTCTATTAGAGATTTTATTGCCTTCCCTAAAAATAATTCCGGAAGAGATGTTATGATTGATTCCCCTAGTACCATAGCGGAGGAACAGTTGAAAGAGCTGAGTATAGCGGTGAAAATTACGTCGGAAGTGGGATGACCAATGTCCAATGTCTGTCAATCGGAGGCAGGTCCCTTGTCAGAAGTACCATAATTTGCCCCCCTGCTATAGCTTGAGGGCTAGATTGGAAACGAACTATTTTGGCTTTAGTCAAATCATCTTGTCATTTGGCTAAAGCCACTTTATATTATTTAGCTATTAGAATGGGCTTTAGCCCATCCCTATTCAATGTCTATAATAGAATGAGCTTTTATTTTAATTTATCCTATTAGCTTATCCTATTAAAATTTAATGAATTGCCAGGCATAGATTTCAAAAGTACGATCGCGGCTCAATCTAAATCAGATTAAGGTTGTTAAACCTAATGAGGGGTCACTTTTTTTTAATTTTCACTTTTTACTTCTAACCTCTTACCTAAATCCATGTCGTCTTCCCACATCATTCTACATCTGACATCCGGCATATTTCAGCCTCTTTTTTCCTTATCTATAATATTTTCTCCTGACACCAGATGGCTTCGGATCCCCATCACGATCAGCAGTTGGGCCAGGATATAAGTGCCCATGATCAGTACATCAGCATCTGCAATAGGCTGCCAGAACATGTTCAGAGCCAGTATGCCATCTGATGTCATAAATAAAACAGCTCCTATGAAAACCTGCCAGAAACTGGCTGCTGGGGTTCTCTTGAATCTTTCACGTGCTATAGAGGCCATCATCAATATGGCGATCAGGTATATAACCACCGGTGTTCGGAGGTGATAAAGATTTGGATTGATCAGAAAATAGACCAATGCACCAGGGATATAGATGGGCAAATTATAAAAAAACAGTTTGATAAAGTTGACCTTTTTAAAGCTGAACTGAAAGTGCTGTGTAAGTTTAAAAGCTACAATATAGCACATATGAGCTATCAGAAAAGCACCTAGACCATAGAGAAATAGAGTTGGAAATAGTAAAAGAATGTCCCCCAATAGGGAAAAGGCTAAGGCACCACCCATACTTTTTCTTAAAAGGCTACCTTTAATTAGCTTAGTATAACTGAAAAAATAAATCATCAATGAAAGGAGCAGCATCGGTTTGCTATAATACCTGTACTCCTGCAGATTTTGGGCTACAAATGCTATATCAGCTATTCCTGCAAGCAGATAAACATATAACCAAATTATTCCTTTTCGGGCCATGGGGATATTTAATCATTAATACATCATTTAAAGATAAAAGCTTTATTCTATACTAACTATATAAAATATATGGGAGGAACGGGGTATGGAAAAATAAGGCTTATCACTTACAGAAAAATTAACAATTTATATGTGGTGCAGTTAAGAGATGATAAGGGGTAATTACTGCTAATACATAATATCCAATATAAGTTATAAAGAATTTATATAATTATAATTTTGGATATAATTATCATTACAGTATAATCTACAGAATTGAACAATAATATTAATTGTATATAAAAATCATTTATTACTTTATTTAAAAAAAGATATTATGAAACATCAATACAACAAGGTTAACTTTATAAATCGGGTGGCTGAACCATCTATAAATAGGCATAAAGATTTTTCACCTTAAAAGAACCAAATCCTATTAAATTTTATAATACGTATAAGGTAGCCGCAAATTTTATGATTTGGTTTGACTAATATGTTAAGGAATGAATTTCTAAACTTATTAATATGGATGACTGGTCCTTACCCTGTTACATGAAATATAATCATCTAAAATATGAATATTTATATTTCAAGTAAATAGCACTTCCAATGTTAAGTTAATGTTAACAACCCTTGTTAATTTTCCTTAATTATTAACATTATGCTAATAATAAGGTGCCTTTCTCTACCTAAATCAACTCTATCTTTGCCGCTGGAAAAGAAATAAAATTTACCTAACTCAAACTCATTTCCAAAAAATCAAAATATTATGAGGAAATCCTTACTTAAATGTGTTTTTGCGCTTGCAATGCTTGTTCTTGGAGCAGGATCATTGTTTGCGCAAGGAGTTACCACGGCCAGTATGCAGGGCTCGGTGACTGATGAAACAGGAGAGACACTTCCTGGAGCAAATGTGGTTGCTGTCCATGAACCTTCAGGTACCCGTTATGGTGCGGTGACTAATATGGATGGTAGATTCGTATTGCCAAATCTACGTGTAGGTGGTCCTTACCGTGTGGTAGTTAGTTTTATCGGGTTTGAAGACCAGGTATTTGAAGGAATTAACTTATCCTTAGGACAGAATTTCTCCATCAATGCCCGACTAACAGATGGAATGGAACTGGATGTAGTAGAGGTATTGGGCAGACAGGGTGATGTAATGAATGCTGATAGAACTGGGGCTGCTACTAATTTAAGCAGGGACAGGATAGATGCTATGCCTACTATCAATAGAAGTATCAACGATTTAACCAGACTTACTCCTCAGAGTAACGGTACCTCCTTTGCAGGTGCTGATCAGCGATACAACAACTATACTATTGATGGTAACCTTTATAACAACAACTTCGGTTTGGGATCAAGCCAGTTTGCTGGTGGCAACCCAATCTCATTTGATGCCATTGAAGAAGTGCAGGTGAACATCGCTCCTTATGATGTGCGTCAGAGTGGTTTTACAGGTGCTAATGTTAATGCAATTACAAAAGCAGGAACTAACAACTGGAGAGGTACAGCTTATACGCTTTTCCGAAATGACAAATTACAGGGTACTACAGTAAATGGTGGCCGTGAAGTACCTTTCTCTGATTCAGAAACTAATATCCATGGTATAGCCGTTGGCGGTCCGATCATAAAGGATAAATTATTTTTCTTCGTAAGTGCGGAGATGGAAACTAATGCACTTCCAGGTGATAATAGACTTGCTGCTAGACCATCTCAAGGGCTACTTCCTGATAACCAAGTGGTATCTCGAGTACCAGCTGATAGAGCTGATTTCGTAAGAAACCAAATGAGAAGCATTTACGGTTACGAAACCGGTGCATACGAAAACGTACCATTCTCTGATGATGCTACCCGTCTAAACTTAAGATTGGATTATAACATCAACCAGCAGAATAAATTAGTAGTAAGATATAACAGATTCCAGCAGTTAAGAGATGTGGGAATAAATGGTAACAGTATAAGAAGTTTACCTACCAGTCAGCGATATGGTAATACAAACCGCTTTGGGATAGAAGCCCTTACATTTGCAAATGGTAACTATACTTCTGAAGATAGAGTATCTTCTATCGTAGCAGAGTTGAACTCTACTATAGGTACTAATATGGCCAACTCTTTAAACGTGGGCTATACTTCTTCCCTTACTCAGAGAGGAATACCAGGTGGACAGACTTTCCCTATGATTGAAGTTTTAGAATTTGAAGGTACTACTCCTCTTTACTACATGTCTATGGGTAATGAGTTGTTTACTACGGGTAACTTATTGGATAACAAGACTTTCAACTTGACCAATAATTTCAACTACTTCATGGGTAAGCATACGTTCACGGCAGGATTGAACTTTGAATATATGACCTTTGACAATGCTTTCAACCCTACTTGGGATTCTTGGTACAGATATAATTCATACGATTCATTTGTAGAAAGTGTGATCAATAGAAATCCTAACGTAGTACCTGACGGATTTGCTATCGGTTTTACTTATGATGCTCAAAATCCATTGACTTTGCCAACTGATAGGGTAGAATTCGGTCAGGTAGGTATCTATCTTCAGGATGAATACCAAGCAACTAATAATTTGAAACTAACTGCTGGCGTAAGAGTTGATCTTCCGTTCTATCCTATGGAAGCTCCAAGAAATCCAAGAGTTGAAGATCTAGGTATATCTGTGGAAAATCCTCGTAATCCAGGAGAATTTGTTTCACCTGATGTAAGCAAGTTCCCTCCAATCAATCCAGTTTTTTCTCCTAGATTTGGATTTAACTGGGACGCTTTTGGTGACAGATCATTACAGGTCAGAGGTGGTACGGGTATGTTTACAGGTAGACCAATATTTGTACATTTATCTAACCAGATCAATGCAAATGGTGTAACTAGAGGTGGTATCGGTAGATTGGCAAACCAGTGGGCTCCAGGTGAGTGGCAAGGTTTCCAGCCAGATGTTAACTTCTACAGACCAAACCCAGCGGAGCAAGAGCCACAGATTTCAGCATCTATTAATGTAACTGATCCTAATTTTAGAATGCCGCAGACTTGGAGATCCAATCTTGCAGCTGACTATACTGTAGGTGGTTTTATCTTCTCAGCAGAAGGCCTTTATTCTAGAGATTACAATAGTCCTTTCTCTGTAAACTTAGCTAGTATTCCTACCGGCACCAGTATAAATGTGGCAGGTAATGATTACCCTACCTACACGCAAGGTATAGCAGGTACACCTATCAATGAGATTTATTATTTGACTAATATCAATGATGGTATTTATGCTTCCTTAACGTTATCTGTTGCTAAGGACTGGGGTAAGGGTATATATACTAGCTTAGCTTATACCAAAAGCCAGAAAACTGACTTCGGTCTGGAAGGTGGTTCTCAGGCGGCTTCTTTATGGCCTACAGCTGTACAGCGTGACAGAAATAATCCAGAAAGAGGTTTCTCGAGATTTGATCAGCCAAACAGAGTAGTAGGTTTGATAGCCTTCAACACAAAAGGACTTAATGAATTAAATAACACTCAATTCTCCCTATTCTACACAGGTGGTGAGCAAGGCAGATTCAGCTACACTTATTCCGGTAACTTCGGTGACGGTGGCGGTATCAGAACTATGTATGTACCTACTAGCATTGAGGATGCCCAGTTAATCGATCGAGTGGTATCAGGTGCCCTGGTACAGACTGCTGCTGAGCAGTGGGAAATTCTAAACCAGTACATCGAGCAGGATTCTTATCTAAGTGCAAATAGAGGTCAGGTAACTGAAAGAAATGGTGCGTTATTACCATGGCTACATAGATTTGACTTTAGTGTAAAACAAGATATACACCTAGCCAAAGATGTAAACAAGCACAAACTTCAATTCTCTTTGAATATTCTAAACTTCGGTAACATGCTTTCTGATTCTTGGGGTGTAGGTAGACAGTTTGTTCAGAGAAACCCAATGAACTATGTTGGTCCTGATGCTAATGGTAATGCAAGATTCACTATCAATGCTATCCAAGGTCAGGCGGGAGTTTATCCTACTGAAACGGTACAGTCTATCATAGCTTTGTCCCAGACTTGGAGTGCTCAGGTTGGAGTTAGATATATCTTTAATTAATCACACTTACCAATAGAGATAAGAAATCATGAATAAATTTTCATATAAAACTTTAATTGCTCTCCTATGCAGCTTGTTCATTTTCGCAGGCTGTATTGATGAGAACTTTACAGAAGAGCCTACAGGTCTTACAGATCAGCCCCTATTAAGTAATGTAATAGCTGAGCAAAGCGACCTTTCTACATTTAACCAGCTGGTTGATTTGGCTGGTTTAAGAGGAAGATTGGTGGGAAACAGAGTACAGGATCAGAGAGCAGTATTTGCACCTACCAATGAGGCAATTGCTAACTTTCTTGCAGCTAATGATTTTGCATCTGCTAATGATGTTCCCGAACTTGAAAACGTGGTAGCATTCCATATTGCCAATGCTAATGTGCAGCAGTCTACTTTGGCTCAGACCAACTTTACTTCTATTCAAACAATCGCAACTAAAAATATTTCAGTTACGAGAGAAGGCGGTCAGATTTTATTAAATAACCAGGCAGTAAATATCATCAGATCAATTACTGATGTGAATGGTACAATCCATGTTATTGACCAGGTATTGGTACCATAAAGAAAGAATAAAACACAATGCAATAAAAAGCGCTCCTCAGGGGCGCTTTTTTTATTTGCCATAATTTGCAGAGTATATACTTACGATGATTGTCTTTGAGCCTGCTGTTTTCTAAAAATCTACCTATTATTTCATAATAAGAAAATGATACACACTTTTTTTTATTAAATGAGAAATCTGAGAAGCTTTTTTCGGATTTTAAATTTTCGAATGCTGGGATTAAAGATTTAACTATTCCTTCTTTTGATTAGATATATTTTAAGCTTATGTTTGAACGAAACTTATAATTATAATGATGAGACTGTCTACTCTTTTTACATTTACTTTTGTCATGATCACCGCCTGTGCATTTGCGCAAAGCCCATTATCTAAAACTTCATCATTATATCTATTTGATGATCTGGATCAGATTCAAACTTTTCATTTGGATTCACAGCTCGAAGGCTATACATATCTCGGGGAGGTTTACAGCAAAGCTAGGGGAGTGACTACCTTATCTGCGATTAATAATATAAATAATCGAGCCCTGCGAAAATTAAAAACCGAAGCTGCTATGCTGGGGGGTGAAGCAGTTTTCATAGTGAACAATTACCAAAAAGGAGTTCAGTTTTATGCCCCTGTGCAGGTTACGTATTCTGCAATGGTGTATACGAGAAATGTACTCACGAAAAATCAAGTGGAACAGCTTGTTGCAGGAAAGACTTTTACCGATGGAGCTACTGTCATTTATAGCAGAAATGCTTTTTCGCCTAAAGTACAAAGTGTTCCTGATCAAACTGATCCTTTTATGATCGAAAACATAACAGAAAAAAACGGAAAACTATTTATGAAACTTACCCGTGATCGTACAGAGTATAATTATCACATAGTATCAGCCACCCCTCAAAAGCTGGTACTGGCTCACTACGATGTACCAGGTAAGGTGCTTAGAAATCTAATTTTGGAAGTCCAGGTTAGATAACTGTCAAAATTAATTTACTACTAAGACATAATAAAATTAGCGCCTTGGTACCTTTGTGGCGCCAAACAAATTTTTCTATTGCCACGAGACACAAAGACACCAAAAAATTAGCGGCAGGTGTCTTGTGGCTAAACTTATTTTTTTCAATCTTGCGACGCTAATATTTATAAACATCATCAATTTGTAACTATGTGGCTAAACAAATTTTTCTATTGATACGAAGACACAAAAAATTTCGCATCTCGTGCCTTAGTCACTAAACTTTTTTTATTCAAACATAGGAGACGCTAAGACTCAAAAAATAAAAAAACTTAGTGTTTTTGTTACTTAGTGGCCATTCCTGCCTGAACTAAGCTTTTTCTTGCCTATATAAAATTGCCATTAATCTAACTCAATGACCACCTGTATCTATTTTC
>DATHVH010000208.1:0-8686 GCA_035461405.1 Anditalea sp. | reverse complement strand
TCAATGGAATCTACCTTAAGAAGTTCATCACCTATCCTTAATCCACCTGAATGTGCCGGAAAACCTGTATAAGGCATTAATATCATATTGGTCCCTATACGGTTGCCGATAAGTGCTCCCACACCGGCATACTCTCCTGTAGTCATCATCCTGAAATCATCAGAATTCTCTTCGGGGATATATTCGGTATATGGATCCAGTTCTTCCAGCATGGCATTGATACCTATAGTAACCAGTTCTTCTGGATCTATCTCATCTACATAGTAGGAGTCTAGCTCCCTGATGACGGAAGCGAAGATGTCCAGGTTCTTTGCTATGGCAAAAAGCTTATCGTTTTTGGTATTAAAGGAAAAAAATACTCCGCCTATCATAATGATGGACAGCAGAAGGATGATAATTTTATTCTTATTTATCATAGTAATAGGTAAGCTAGGTGTTTTCGGATTGGGCTATCTTTTTTAATACTTTCTGAACTCTGGGCTGAATCTTTTGGAAACTGTCCAGTTCGGATGAAACGTATATTAAAGCTATAAGTTTTTTCTTATATAACGGAACTTCCAGAAGATGTTTGTTTAGACGGTAAGCTTCTTTGATCCTGCGCTTCACAAAGTTACGGTTTACCGCTTTTCTTATTTTTTTCTTAGAAACAGAAAAAAGCACCTGATTAGTTTCAACCAGGTCAGATTCCAAGACCAGAACTTTGAAGGGATATAAAAAAAAAGAGGAACCTTTATCAAAAAGTTCCTTTATTGACTTTTTAGAATGTAATCTCTCATTCTTAGGAAGCTTATAATTCATAGCATATTATTACCGTATCCAAAAATACGCAAATCATGCTGTAAGAATTACTTCTTCACAGTTTTTTCTGAAGATACAGTAAGCTTATGTCTGCCTTTTGCTCTTCTCGATCTGATTACTCTTCTACCGTTAGCAGTAGACATTCTTTCTCTAAATCCGTGCTTATTTCTTCTTTTTCTTCGAGAAGGCTGAAATGTTCTTTTCATTTTATGCTTTATTTAATATTTGCGATCCTAGTATCTGCTTTTTTAGGGTTATCCCTAAAAAGGATTGCAAAGATAAATAGGATTTTTTGATTTACAAATCAGTAACTTACTTTTGTTTTTCAATAAGTTACTTCCAAATGCAATATTTCATCAGTAGACACAACCCACTTTCTCAATATATCCAATTAGAACTTCGCTTACACTGCCATAAAGATGAAGTAATATCTCTTCAACTCCCCGCATGGCGTCCTGGCAGATATGAACTGGCAAATTATGCCCAGAAAATTCGAAAACTTGAAGTCAAAGGTAATATAAAAAGGTTACCTGTCCATAAGATCACCAAGGATCTCTGGACTTTTACGGCAGAGGAAGAGGGCATATATTGTATTCAATATGAATTTCATGCCTCCCAAATGGATGCAGGAGGCAGCTGGTACGATGATGAACAAGTCTACTTAAATTTCATCAATTTTATTTTCGAAGTTAAGGGAAGAAGTGAAGAAGAAATAAAAGTGCATATAGATGTACCTCAAGAATTCAAGGTAGCTACAGCTCTTCCTAAGACCGAGGAAAATCTATATATCGCGGAAAACTTCCAACATCTGGTAGACAGTCCTCTGATAGCCTCCCCTTCATTAGCCCACTATACTTATATTATAGGCACCACTACTTTCCACCTTTGGTTTCAAGGAGAAATCCATTTTGATGTGGAGTATTTATTGCCGATTTTTCAAAAATTTACTGAAAAGCAAATCAAAGCATTTGGAGATTTTCCTGCATCAGATTATCATTTCCTTTTCGAAATACTACCGTATAAGCATTACCATGGGGTGGAACACCAGTTTTCTACAGTAATCACGCTTGGACCTGCTGAAAAGCTAAAGGAAAAAGATTTTCTTGAAAAACTCATTGGGGTAAGTTCGCACGAACTGTATCACTTTTGGAATGTATGCAGAATAAGACCTAAAGAAATTATGCCTTATGATTTTTCCAAAGAGGCCTATATTGATACCGGAGTAGTGGCAGAGGGTGTCACCACTTATATGGGAGACTTGTTCTTATTAAAATCCGGCTACTACTCATTAGAAGATTATTTAAAAGTACTGGAAAAGCTACTAGATAGGGAATTTGAAAGCAACGGTTGGCAAAACCAATCCATAGTAGAGTCCAGTAAAGATCTATGGCTAGATGGGTACAAAGCTGGGATCCCAGATAAGAAAGTTTCCATTTATAACCGGGGAGCACTAATTTCACTTTGTCTCGACCTTATACTTCTGGATCAAGGAAGTTCCCTTCATGAAGTGATGAGTAAGATGTGGCTAAAATTTGGTAAAACGATGACCGGTTATACCTTACTTGACTACAAATCCACTATATCCTCATTTATCAATTCTCCTGAAATGATTGATGACTTTTTTGAAAAATTTATCTGGGGCACCGAAGATCTTTTGCCATTATTAAAATATCAGTTGAGTAGCATAGGAATAGAAACTTCGGTAGAGGAGCGAAACTCTTTATTGGAAGGGAAAATAGGAATAATTACGGATGAAGTGGGAAGCATCGTAAAAATTCACACGCAGGCACCAGCCTATACCCTGCTTATGATTGGAGATGGAATAGTAGAGATAGAAGAAAATAAATTCTCTCCTGCTATTCAATCTGATAAAGCTGAAGTTAAAATAAAACTGAACCGATTCGGCAGGATGATATATGTTTCGATACCAATTACAAAAAATTACTTTTTTACCAACTATAAACTCACTTTAAATTCTTCAAATGCCAAAAGGAACAAATGGATGTCATAATTTATTGTAAACTATAATACCCTTAAAAGCAATTGTTTATATAAAAAAATTCGTAAATTAGGTTATCACCAAACGGCTATTATCATGGGTACGGTAACTAAAATTGAGCACTGGGCTGATACGCACCATCCGGCATGGATAGACTATATTCGGATTGCGTTGGGGTTATTTATTTTCTTTAAAGGAATAATGTTTATCGGCAATACCGATAGGCTTATGACGATGATGACGGAAATAGATATGGGATTTGTGAATATGGCTATGGCACATTATGTGGCATTTGCACATCTGGTAGGAGGATTATTGATAGCTATGGGACTATTGACGAGATTTGCTATTATTTTCCAACTGCCGATACTTTTCTTCGCTGTGTTTTTTGTCAATATTAAACAGGGATTTTTATCTGTATCAAACAACTTGGAATTTGAAATTTCCCTCCTCGTTCTGATACTGTTGATCGTATTTTTAATCTATGGATCCGGTAAAATTTCCATAGATGAGTTTATGAAAAACCATCCCAATTATTAAAAAAAAAGGCCATTTTGAGTGGCCTTTTTTTTATTAACTTTTATTCAAAATCATCATCAGATACTTCAGCATTGAAATCAACCGTTTCAACCGTAGCTTTCATAGGCTCTGGAAGCATGGGAGATTGTACTGATAAAGCAGTTGGATATTTAATCCCTTCAAACTCTTCATAAGCCGAATAAAAAGTGTCGCCGGCTGTAGCATTTTCACTCTTTACTTTCAATCCACTTTCCACACTATAGAAATTGGTTACTGAGGCACCTGTAGAATTTTTGACTACTATCTTGTGAGCTTGCTCTCCATTCACATCATGGGTTCCCTCATGTGAGAGATCATAGCCCATTTCAGTATAATGTAATTCTGGAAAAATAAACATATTCATCCTTGCTTCTTCATACTGCTCATCTGTAAGTGTCTGGTCTTGGCCCATGCCTGAAACCACCGCTTTGCCATCTTTTACGGTGATGTTTGATGCCTGATTGCCCATCACCATCACTTTCTGATTCATCCGGGTATTTTCATCATCATGGGTAAAAAACATATTGATCACCATCCCCTGAAATTCAGCCACCATTTCAAGACGCGCAGTTTTAATATTGCGCAAATTAGATTCCCCACCTATCGCACTAAGGTAGGTATCAATCACTTCTTTAGCAGTAGGATCCTCATTGTTTATTGGAGATGCTATTGCTGTCCAACTGGCAAAGATTGCCAATAGAGCGAATAAACTTGTTTTTCTTAAATTCATTTTTTTTTAAGTTTAGTTAAAATCAGCAGCTGCAAGTTCAGAGTTGATTTCCACATTTTCTACCACAGATTTTAGCGGCATAGGGATCATCGGAGATTTTACAGTCAGCTGGGTAGGAAATTTCACGCCAGCATATTCTTTATAATTTTCATAAGCAACTTCTCCACTGGAAGCACTTTCACTTTTGATCTTTAGACCTGAAGATACGCTGTAGTAATTAGTTACCTGTGCTCCTGTAGGATTGGTAACAATTACTTTATAAGCATCCTCACCATCCACATCTTTAACACCATCAAGATCTAAGGAATAACCCATTTCTTCATATCTGGTTTCAGGGATAATAAACATTCCCATTTTAGCTTCTTCAAACTGCTCATCAGACATATCCTGACTCTGCCCCATACCTGTCATGGTAGCCTTACCATCTTTGATCACAATATTAGAGGCTACATTGCCCATCATCATGATCTTTTGGCTAAACATACTGTTGGGTTCATCATGGACACTCAGCATATCTAATTTCATGCCCTGAACTTCAGCGGAACTGGAAATTTTAGCCCTTTCTATTTTAGATACATTCTCTTCGCCGCCGATGGCATCTATATAATTTGCTAAAACCTGCTCTGCGGTCATATCGGAGTCAGCCATTTCGATTTCACGGGCAGGGTTACCCATATTATCAAACTTATTGATTTCTCCGAATTGCGTTAAGCCATCCATGATAACTGAACCGTTGCCTACCACAGTGATATACATATTTTCTGGCTTCAGATATTTCTTAGCTGCAGCATTTACGTCTTCTACTGTGATGGCGTTCAGCCGCTGTAGGTAAGTAGCATAAAAATCTTTAGGTAGATTATATCTTTCAGTATTGATAGCAAAATTAGCTATAGTAGAAGGACTTTCTAAAGATCTCCCGAAGCTACCACTAAGGTTTGCTTTGGCTGCATCAAGCTCATCTTGGGTAATTCCCTTATCTACTATATTTCTGATTTCATGTATGATTTCATAAACCGCACTATCCGTCACTTCAGATCTTACTGATGCTCCGGCAGAGAAAGTCGTAATATGCTTATCAGATCCTATAGATGAATATGCTCCGTAGGTATATCCTTTGTCTTCTCTTAAATTCATAAATAGCCTTGAAGAAGATCCTCCACCCAAAACGTAATTAAGAACACGCGTATCTAAATAGTCTTCATCACTAATGTGCATTTTTACAGGATGGGTCACACTGATGACAGACTGCACAGATGCTGACCTATCTACCATTGCTACTCTATTTTTTTCGGGTGCATTTGGCTTTGCTATATCATTCGATGGAACCTCGCCTTTTTCCCATTTTGCAAAATACTGGTTTACCAATTTTTCAGCTTCGGACTTATTGATATCCCCTACTATTGCCATATAGGCTATGTTAGGACGGAAGTAAGTGTTATAATATTCTTTTACATCTTCTACTGTGAGATTATTAATAGTCCCTTCGGTGGCCTCTTCTCCATAAGGATGATCCTTACCAAAAACCACTGAAGAGGTCAGTCTACCGGAAATGGCGTCTGGATTATCTTTGCTGCTAGCCAAGCCACTAATGGCTTGCTTTTTCAGTCTTTCTAACTCAGACTCTGGAAATATAGGATTATAAAGAACATCGGCCATAAGTTCAACTATTTTGTCCTGGTTCTTTTTTAAGGAAGAGGCAAAAAGTGATGTAGAACCAGCATTCAATGAAGCGCCAAGGAAATCCACTTCCTCATCCAACTCATCTTTGCTTCTGGTGGATGTTCCAGCCATCATCATTTGTCCTACAAAACTGGTGAGTCCGGCCTTATCCCCTTCATAGATAGGATCTCTATCCAATATTAAAGAAAAAGCTACTCTAGGAAGTTTGTTATTCTCAACTACAAATACTTTTAACCCATTGGCCAAAGTAAAGGAATCTGCATCTCCAATCTTTATTTCTGGTGCAGGTCCGGGTTCAGGCCGCTTACTCCTGTCTACTTGAGCAAATCCAGCATGGGATATTACCAAAGAGAGCATTAGATATATAAATATATTTTTCATATGAAATTTTTTCTAAAATCTTTATTTTAAATTATTCTGCAGGTTGTGCTGATTTTGGAAGATAGTATAGCACTACTCTACCATCTAATGTCAAGTACTGATTTGCTACACGCTTGATGTCTTCCTGCTTCACTTTTCTATAATTGGAAAGCTCTTGGTTGATATATTCAGTATCTCCATAAAAAACCTTGGACTCTGCCAAGTTCTGCGCTACACCTGCCATAGTAGAGTTTTTGCTAACCAACCTATTCTCTATGATATTTTGAAGTTTCTGGAAATCTCTATCTGAGATACCTTCCTCCTGAACCTTTCTTAGGATCACATCTATTTCTGATTCCAAGGCAGATGCTTCTATTCCCATATTGGCAACGCCATACATAATGAATATACCTCCATCCTCTAGATCCAATGGTATAGCCTGAACGGCAAGTGCTTTTTGCTGTTTCTCCACCAACTCTTTCGTCATCAAGGATGATTTACCTCCGGTAAGATAAGTAGATAGCATACTCATCGCATAAGAATCTTCATGCGTCTTTTTAGGTAAATTATAGGCTTGGATTACAGCAGGAATCTGAATATTATCATAAATGATATCTCGGATTTCTTCAGTCTTTTTAGGTTCTTCTACATTTGGTCTTCTAATTTCACCTGTACCTTTTGGCACTTCTGAAAAATACTGTTTAACCCATTCCTCTGCTTGATTATAATCTATGTCACCAGCTATTGTTAAGGTAGCATTATTAGGCACATAAAAATCTTTATAAAACTCAATGAACTCATCCAATGATGCAGCATTTAAATGTTCCAAAGATCCAATCGGAGCCCACTGATAAGGATGCTCGGAATAAGCACGGTCTAAAGTTTCAAGTAAAATAGTACCATAAGGTTGATTGTCATACCGCTGTCTTTTTTCCTCCTTTACTACCTCTCTCTGAGTATCTACACCTACCTGGTCTATCTTGGCATGTAGCATTCTTTCGCTTTCCATGTACAAAGCCAACTCCAATTGGTTAGATGGTAAAGTTTGGAAATAGTAGGTATGGTCATTAGATGTAAAGGCATTCAGAGTACCACCGGCCGCTTGAATCACATTCATATATTCACCTCTCCCAAGGTTTTCCGATCCTTCAAAAAGGAGGTGCTCAAAAAAGTGTGCGAAACCCGTTCTTTCCGGATTTTCATTCTTTGAACCTACATGGTATAATACCGATGCAGTAATAATAGGAGTGGTATTATCCTGATGCATAATTACATGCAAGCCATTGTCAAGGGTAAATTCCCTGTATTCAATGTTGTTTTGTGCTATTGCAGTTAGGCAAAGGGTGCCACTTAGCAACATCAAAAGCGAAAACTTTCTCATAAGTATTGATTTGGATTTAAATTTCTATTGCCGAATGTAAAACAGTATAATTCATTGTATGATAATAAGATGCCTTACAAACGGCAAATGTTAAAAATAGGTTGGAAAAGTAAGTTATTTATGTCTGAGTAGCAAATTTCAATATACATTAAATAATAAAAAAATAAGAGATTAGTTATAATGTTCCAGTAGCGGACATTCGAACTTTAAGAATGTCCGATAATAAACCATATTATTCTTTTTTTCAAAACTAAGGCGTGGTTATCCGTATTCAATTATGAAAGGGTACTTTAATGAAGGTTTATACAATCTCACAAAAAGAATACTTTATTTAATTTTTTCACAAAAAAATGATACGTTTGAATATTATCCTGGTCTTTACGGTACAAGCAAATCCAAGTCGGGGAGATAGTTTGAAAAATCTTTGAGTTTATATGTCTCCCTATTTTCAGAAAAACGATTATACTTTACCTCTTTGTACAAGAACGCATAAGACATCCATTCCCTCGATGATGGGCAAAATGCTTTTAATATTTTTATTACTATTTCATTTATCAACCAACTCAATAGCTCAAGCACAAGTATCTAATGACACGCTTACTCCTCAGCAGGTCCAAAACCGGCTGATCGGATTATCTATTGGATTTGCAGTAGGGTATACTGCTAGTCTGGTATTGCTAAATAAAGCCTGGTATTCCCAGGATACCAGAAGCAGTTTTCATTTTCATGACGACCTGCATTATTGGAACCAGATGGATAAAGCGGGACATTTTTATACTGCCTTCCATCAGAGCAGAGCAGGTATAGATGCCCTTCGTTGGGCGGGAGTTAAGGAGAAAAAAGCCATTTGGATCGGAGGAATGATGGGGGTAGTATTACAGACCCCTATAGAATTATTTGACGGATTCAGTTCCGAATACGGCGCATCGGTAAGTGATTTTGCTGCTAATACGTTGGGTTCTGCAGGAGTCATTGCTCAGGAGCTTACTTGGGGAGAAATCCGGATCATGCCCAAATTTTCATTCCGCCCCACACCGTATGACCCCAATCGACTGGAGATGTTCGGCAACTCCCTGCCTGAACAGATCCTGCAGGATTATAACGGGCAGAGTTACTGGCTTTCGGTGGATGTAGCGGCATTTTTAAAGAAAGACAGCCGCTTCCCCAAATGGTTGAACAT
>DATHVH010000207.1:0-2651 GCA_035461405.1 Anditalea sp. | reverse complement strand
TCATTATTAAGGAGAATATCCGAAAAGATTTGATAAATCTTCTTTAATAATTAACCCAATTATTGGGTTTGTGAGAGATTAAATTTTAATCAGAATGCAGGATAGATTTAATTCTGTCAATGTGTTTTTGCGAAAATTCGGCCCTCTCCATAGCTGATTTTGCAGATTTTCCTTTCATTTGTTTCGACATGGTGGTCAAAAGATTTTTTCTTTCTTCAAACATCCTTAGGGCTACCCACATGGTTTCCTCTATTCTTTTATTTTGCTCTTCTAAAAGATACTGGGCAGTATAAGCATGTCCTGTATGGCATCTGTACCTAAGCGAATCTCCCTTGTCCACCTGCCAAAGAACTCCGCCGCACCCCGGACAATTAAAAGGAACTTGATCTCCTAAGGCATTGACTGAAGCTAAATCGCTCAGTACTTTTTTTGCTATTTCGGATTCCACTAATATGTCTTTTGGCACCGGTTTCCTTTTTCCTATTTTTGTGGCTAATAAGCTATACAATAGTCCACCCATTTCAGCGAGGGGAAGTATATAATCCACTTCAATTTGGTTAATAACATTCTGAGGCATATCTGGATATTGTGCCTCTTCCGGATCCTGGACTATGCATGTGCCGCCGCATCTTTTGACCACAATGGATCCAGCGGTGCCGTCATCTAGATAGCCGGTCAAAATAATTGAAATCACCCGATTGCCAAACACCACGGCCGTGGATCTAAACAATGGGTCTATAGCAGGTCTTGCCCGGTTTTCGTGGGCCCCCTTAGTGATTAGAATTCTCTCATCATCCCCGATCATAAGATGAAAATCTGCGGGAGCCATGTACACATGCCCATTTTTCAAGCTAGTTCCATTTTGGGCAATCTCACAGGTCAGATTGGTTTTATTATTATAACTTTTTATTAGAACTTCTCCAGTGATTTCTGGAGACAAATGCTGAACCACTAAAATAGGTGCCGGAAAATCTTTCTGTAATTGGGCGAGCAATTTGATTAGAGCATCCATGCCACCAGCAGAAGCACCTATCACTATCACCTTTGAAGTGCTGTTATTGGTAAATTTGTCTTTATTATTAGGCATATGGGAAATTTATTTAAAACTTTTATGTCAATATATAGTATTAAAATTAATTTTTATTGGATATCTATAATTAAAACTATAATATATCTTCAATAGATATAATTTTATTTTATTTTAAATAATTACTTCTCTTCGATTGCTAATAATGGATGTAGATATCCCAATATCCTGCTGCTTACATGTTATAGTTTTTTTAATTTAAACTAAATGGGAAAAACCAATATATAGTCTATTCAAAGTTTACTATGCACTAAAGGATTTTTATCTAATCACTTAATCAGTATATATAAAACATTAAATAGGGGTCATAAATCAACATTTTTTTATGCGGATTTTTCTATTCTATATTTCCCTAATGTGGTTGACTAACAAGTAAATAAAATAATCTTCGGTAATATTAAAAGGGGTAGAATTTAATTAAAAAATTTATTTTACTTTGTGGACAGAATGAAGAATTGGGAGAAAGGTAAGATAGCCACTATTTTTATATTGTTTTGTTTACTGTTATCTTTTTCGGTAAATGGGCAAACATTGGCACCTAAATATTCAAATGAGTTTTTGAATATAGGTATCGGCGCTCGTGCATTGGGTATGGGTGGTGCACAGGTTTCTTCTGTTCGTGACGTGACTGCCGCTTATTGGAATCCGGCCGGAATTCTTGGCGTAAAGCATGAGCATGAATTTTCACTTATGCATGCTGAATACTTTGCGGGGATAGCCAAGTTTGATTATGCAGGTTACTCTACGGCTATCGATGAGGAAAACCAGATAGCCGTCACGCTTATACGCTTTGGCGTGGACGATATACCTGACACTAGGTTTTTATATGATGCGAATGGTGCATTAAATTATAATAATATACAGTTTTTCAATGCTGCAGATTATGCGATGATTTTATCTTATGCACGGGATTTCAGTGACATAGTAAAGATAGGGGTAAATACTAAAGTCATCCATCGCAATGTGGGTAAATTCGCCAGTGCATGGGGTTTTGGGTTGGACCTTGGAGCGATAGTTTTATTGGATAATTGGAGGTTTGGTGTCATGCTCCGAGATGTGACTACTACTTTTAATGCTTGGTCGCATAATGCCGACATGGTCAGGGATGTCTACGCACTAACAAATAATCAGGTACCACTTAATACAACGGAGCTTACCATGCCGAGGGCAATTTTTAGTGCTACCCGGATCTTTGATATAAATGATGAGATTAGCTTACAAGCGGTAGTTGATCTGGATGCAACTTTTGATGGCAAAAGAAATACTGTAGTAAGAACAAATTTAGTAAGTTTAGATCCTAGGATGGGTGTAGAGGTAGGATATAGAAACCTTGCTTTTCTTCGAGGGGGGGCTGGGAATGTGCAAAGGATTAAGAATTTTGATGCTAGCTACTATACGTCCTTTAGTCCAAGTTTTGGGGTGGGGATATTTTTGAACGAAATCGTCTATATAGATTATGCGCTTACCGATATTGGTAGCATATCTGAAACGCCCTATTCACATGTATTTAGTGTAAAGGTAGGATTAAACCCACTTAAGGATAAGTTTAGAGTTTATGAAGGAT
>DATHVH010000206.1:0-12374 GCA_035461405.1 Anditalea sp. | reverse complement strand
CCTGAAGATTTTTTTAAGGTATTTGCGGAAACATTAGAATCGCACATTCGATTTGAAGAGAGAAAGTTATTTCAACACATGCAGGCTGAGCTTATGGATAAGGATCTTGCCGAAATGGAGATAGCAGTAAACCAGGTGCATGAGAAATTTCAAGAAAATTGGTCTGATCAGTTTTGGGTCAAAAAATAAAAATAATTGTCCACAGGCTACGTTGAGCTGTTTGAATATTGAGTAAATATCAATCCAATCGGATGGAGGTCATGCACAGTTAGTCTTGTTTTATTCTTTCGAGAATAGCAGATTATCATAAAAAAAAAGTAAGTATGTTTTCAAAAGCGTGTGAATATGGAATAAGAGCAGTTATTTTTATCTGCTCTCAAAACAAATATGGAAAAAAGCTTGGCGTTAAGGATATCTGTAAAGAAATAGATGCACCGGAATTTTTTACAGCTAAAGTTTTACAGTCACTTGCCCGCAAAAATATTATCAGCTCTTCCAAAGGTCCCACAGGAGGTTTTTATATTAGCCCAGAACAAGAGCAGCTCAAAGCCATCGATCTGGTAATAGCTATAGATGGGGATAAGATTTTCAGAGGCTGTGCTTTAGGATTAAAGCAATGCTCAGAATCAAATCCCTGTCCGATTCACAACCAGTTTAAAGATATCAGGGAAAGCCTGACTCAGATGTTGACTAATAAAACTATTCATGAACTTGCTGCAGAAGTAGAAAATGGTCAAGCAACTTTAGCCAGATTTGCTTAATATTTAAATGATATTACTATATCAAAAAAACAAAAAAATAAGGCCCGATTAGGGCCTATTCTATATCCTTTGATATGGTAAAGTGGAAAGTGGTTCCTACATTTGGTTCGGTTTCCGCCCAGATTTTACCCTGATATTTTTCCACAATTTTTTTGGCAATAGCCAAACCCATTCCTTTTCTGGAAATTTTATCATCTGAATGGAAAGTTTGGAACAGGTTAAATATTTTCTCTGATAATGAAGGATCAAACCCAGTACCATTATCGCTCACAGAAAAAAGCCAATGGGTTTTGCTTGAACTGAAATTTATGATAATCTTCGGTCTCTCAGAATTATAAGTTAGGCTATTATTTATTAGAATTTCGAATATTTTTTTAAAATCTATTCTATGACCTTTGATCACAGGCATTCTAGGAAAATCTATAATCGCATATTTATCTAGGATTTTTTGCTTTAATATTTTGTTCGTTTCATTGAGAACTTCATTAAGGTCTACTTTTTCGAATGCACCCTTTTCTCTACCAGCAAGTGTATAATCTTGAAGGCCTGAAATCAAAAACTGCATTTTGGCAGTTTGATCAAGGGCATCTTGCACATATACTGTTCCGTCATTGGGTGCTTCACTTGCATATTCCTTTTGAAGAATATTCAGGTTTTCACTGATTTTAATCAGAGGCATCCTCAAGTCATTAGAAGCCAGGCTTGCAAAATGTTCAAGTTCTTTATGTGAGTCTGCAAGTTCTTTTGCTTGCTGCTTTATATCACCATAAAGAATTTTTAATTTACTTTCTATATCCCGGCGTTGGCTGATATCAGTATGAATAAGAAATACCGCAATCAGTTTGTGATCATCGTCAAATATTGGTCCGCCACTTATATGATAGCTATTTAGTTTTCTATCCTTCGTAACTAGCTCTACGTCCCCCTTCCAATGCTGGCCTGACAGTAAGGTAGAAAATACTTCTGCAGCTAAATCTTCATTAGCAAAAGCAGACTGTGGACCGCCTTTTTGTTTTAATTTCTCAGCACTATATCCCAGCGAATCTGTATAGGCAGGATTTAAATATATAGAGTCATTTACAGTACTTATTATAGCTATTTCATCCCTAGAATTTTCTATGACATTCTTAAATTGAAGTAGTTTCAATGACTCACTCTTATATGCTGTAATATCTTTGAAATATACAGTAATCCCGCTATCGCTAGGATAGGCACTTACATTAAACCATGTAGATAGGGGAGGGAAATATTCTTCGAAATTCACAATCTCCCTATCTTTCATTGCTCGGTTATATTCATTAAAGAATTTTAGCTTCAGTGCTTCAGGGAAGGATTCCCAAATGCTTTTACCCAAAATATCTTCTCTTTTAGCACCCAGCATTCTTTCTGCTTCTTTGTTCCAATAGGCAACCGTCCAATCAAAATTGAGGGCAAAAAATCCATCTTGGATACTTTCCAGTGTTTCAGAAAGTTTGGAATTGGATTCCTCTAATTCTTTTTTCTGCTTTTTAGAGGTAGTAATATCTTTACCAATTGTAAATAGAAACCCCTGTTCTATCAATGCAGCGGTATCCCAACCTACCCAAATATAATCTCCGGATTTGGTTTTGTATCTTGATTCATTATAGGCAGGTTTTCCATTTTTTAGGGTTTCTAAAGCTACATCTATATTTATTAGATCTTCAGGATGAGTATATTCATGATATGTTATTGGATTTCCATCTTTAACGATTGGTCCGATTTCCCTTTCAAATTTTTGATTTACTTTAATAAATCTTCCATCTAATCCTATGATACACAAGAAATCAGGTGAGAGATCAAAGAATAGGTTAAGTTCCGACTCAGCTTTCTTCCTCTGTATTTCACTCCCTAGTAAACTTAAAATATCAGTGCTGATTGCTGTCGATAAATCTTTATACTGTGGTTTTTTGTAATATAAAAGGATAATCGCTATCAACTGATCATTGAAGATGATGGGATTTCCCCATACACTTTTGAATTTGTTTTGTTCAGCAAAATTTTTCCTTAGGAAAACTTCATTTGTCTGTATGTCTTCTATTAACAGAGGCTTTTTGATATCGGATATAGTGCCGGCTAGCCCACTGTCCAGATCTACCTGAAGATAATCTTTATCTATAGTATAAGTACCTTTGCCATAATGAGCGCTTAAGGAAATGGTTTGTTGTTCCAGATTGGTCAGCCATATCTCTCCATAAGAAGCTTCATTATTGTTTAATATTACCTTGATAGTTTGCTTAAAGGATCCTTCTAGTGATGTTCTATTAGAAAAGGCTTTACTGATGGATAGTTTTATACTATCTTCTACCTCTTTCATTTTCTCCTGATGGATATTCTGCATAGCCCCCACCATTCTGATAGCTTTGCCATCTGCATCCCTCTGGACAAACCCTCTGTCATATACATACACATAATCCCCAGATGATTTACGAAAAAGATATTCTCCCTCCCATTTAGAGGTTCCACCATCTATTATATTTTGAATTTCATCGGTGATCCTTTTATAGTCTTTGGGATGAATCAGCTTGTTCCATGAGCGGATGTCCTTATATAGTTTTTCTGGCTGGTGCCCAAATATTTTTTGAAACCCTTCTCCCCAATATAGGCTATTCGTGGTCAGATCCCAATCCCATATAGCATCCGATGTAGCTTGGGTTACGAGAGAATACCGCTGGTTACTAATTTTTAATTCGGTTTCAAATCTCTTTCTGTCTGTAATATCTCTAAGTGCTCCGATCATCCGGATAGCTTCACCTCGATCATTTCTGATAAAGAACCCATCTTCAATGATATCAAGATAATCCCCATCAGCATTCATCATCCTATATTCAGCATTCCAGTGGAAAGAATCAGGGGAAGCTATAGTTTTATTTTGGTCAGCCAATATTTTTTCTCTGTCTTCTGGATGGAGCTTTTGAATCCAAATATCAGCAGATAAATTTTCTAGTTCTGTAGTTTTAAATATATTGGTAGTATATCCTCCCCATAGGACCTTATTTTCTATAATATCCCAATCATAAATAACATTATTGGTAGCTTTATTGACATATTCGTGCCATTCCAGATAGTGTTTTTTCTCTGACACGTCTCGAGAGTTTACTACTATACCGCCTACAGCAGGATTCTCTCTCATATCGATGGCTATGGTTTCCATCCATTGATATTTCCCATCACCATTTTTGTAACGGAATGTGTCTGATATGAATTTATCTCCCTGTATTAATTTTAAAAAGGAGTTGTAAACTCTTTCCAGATCATCTTTATGCATTAGTGAAAAAGCATTCTTCCCTACGAGGTGCTCAGATTTAAACCCTAATATTGATTCTGAGTTCAAACTTGCATAAGTGAATTTGCCTTCATCGTCTAAAATGGCTATAAAATCAGCCCCATGGTGTACCAGGTTTTTGAACCTTTGCTCACTATAAAGTAGTTTTTTTTCTATAGTTTTTTTATGGGTTCCATCCTTAGCTATACCGTAGATTACTTTCTCTGTATTATCCCATTTTGCAGACCACATAATATAAACTATACTTCCATCTTTATGAATATATCTATTTTCAAAAGAAGAAGTGAAATCACCGTTTATTATGTCTTTAGCTTCCTGTAAGGTCATTTCCTTATCCTCAGGATGGACAAAATCAATGAATGGCATGCCAATCAATTCTTCAGGTTTATAACCTAATATATCTTCTGAAGCTGAACTCATCTCCACAAAAATTCCAGCCTCATCAATTGAGCAAATAATATCTAGCGAATTCTCTAGTATCTTACCGATTTTGGCTTGATTTTTTGAAGCCAATTTTTCAGCTTTTTTACGTGAAGTAATATCAGTCATTACACCACGAAGTTTAACTTTGCCTTCAGTGTCTTTATCTACACTGACCATATCACTGATCCAGACCTCTGATCCATCATGGGTAATTAGCCTGTATACATTTAGATGGCTTTTTCCCTTTTTTATCTGAGATTGAGAATATTCCAATATACTATCACGGTCCTCTGGATGCACATGCTCGATCCAAAAATCATTTTTGTACCAGGTATCAGGATCATAACCCAATATTTTTTTTGCCTGGGGACTAATATAAGTGTATTGATAAGTGTCTGCATCCGCTTCCCATATAATGGCATCCATACTATGGACTAATTCTTTATACTTAGTTTCAGATGCTTGAAGTTTAATTTCGGCAATAGAGGGTTCTGTGATATCTGCTACCGTATGAAGTATTTGCTCCACTTCTCCCTTTTCATTGAAAACAGGGATATTTTTAGGCTGCCAATATCGGACTTCAAAATCAGAAGTTCCTCTTACAGGTATATCATATTGTAAGGGATTCATTACATGACTCTGCTTAGTCCGTAGCACTATATTTAAGGACTCCGCTAGATTATCTATGCCATCTGTATATAAAAAATCGTGAGGATTCTGAGGAAAAGCATCAAAGAGCTTTTTTCCAATGATATGTTCGTTTTTACTTTTGGTAACTTCTAAATAGGCATTATTTGCACCTATTATGGTAAAGTCGGGTAAATCAGCTTTAACAATTAAAGTCGGGGTAGGGGAGACTTGGAAAATCTCACTCATATATTGCGTACTGATCATTGTATTTTCGATAAGAAGAATCTCAAATGGGCTTTAAAACAAATACATAGATACTCTTTTTTTTTTAATTCAGGAAGTTTCCTGAGTACTTATTACTAAAATATAAAAACTATATTATGGTATAAATGCTCTAATTCCGTAAATATACTGCTGCTTCTGTGGTATTAATTTTTTATGTATTTCCGAATTTTTTAAAGGGATAAGGGTAAATCTTCATAATAGGATCCTCATTGAAGAAATAAGTAGGAGAAATGGCGAAAAATAAATTGGCGAGATATAACGCTTACTCAGGTTGCCATATCCACAACCAAAGAGAATTGGTATAGCTATTATTTTAATTTTAGAAAACACAAACCTGAGTGTTAAAGTAAATTATGATTTGTAGAAATATTAATAACCACATATATAAGCTGCCTTGATACAAGCGAATAATGGTAACATTAGAGTTAATAAATTATATCCGGCCCACCTTTAACCGGATATGATAACTCTCAATCCTAAGGTCTATTTGATAATAAACAGACAAATTGGACATAATTATTTTATAACTTTTTATTTTATATATCTTTTGAAATGGTAAAATGAAAAGAACTGCCAGCATCAGGTTCAGTCTCTACCCAAATTTTACCTTTATACTTATTTATTATTTTTCGGACTATAGCGAGCCTTATTCCTTTATTCATTATATTTTCATCTGATTCCAAACTATCAAAAAGATTGAAAATTTGTTCTGAATTTTCAGAGGAAATTCCTATGCCTCTGATAATAAAGAGCCAATGGGTCTTATCGTAACTATACTCCAACTTAATTTCAGGTTTACCTCGGTGATTAGTCAGGCCGCTACTGATAAGATTTTTAAATATTTGAAGGAAATGGGATTTATTCCCTCTTAGGATGGGAAGCTTTGGTATTTCGATTATAGCAAATTTGGCATGAATCTCATTTCTTAGCGATTGGATAACTTCTATCAATACTTCATTAAGATCTATTTTATCGTAGTTACCATTTTCTCTACCTGCCAACGTATAGTTTAATAATTCAGAAATCAACAATTGCATTCGATCTGAACTATGCAAAGCATGATTTAAAGTTTCTATGCCCTTATGGTCAATTTTTTCAGCATATATTGATTTGAAATCCTGTAAATTTTCAGTAATATTTTTTAAAGGAACTTTTAAATCTTTAGAAGCAATTTGGGCAAAATGTTTTAATTCATCTCGATGGCTGTTAAGTTCCTTGGCCTGTTGTTGTAGACTGCTATAGAGGGATTTTAGCTTGCCTTCAGTTTCTTTTCGCTTACTTATGTCGGTATGGATTACAAAAACCGCTATTAATTTTTCGCTTTCATCAAATATAGGGCCCGCACTGATATAATAACTACGTATGGTTTTGGTTTGATCTTTTAATTCAACATCTCCTTTCCAGTGCCGTCCAGATAAAAGGTCAGACAATACCTCGGCGGCCTGTTCTTCATCAGCAAAGATTTTTTGTGGACCTCCTATTTGTTTGAGCATTTCTGATCCATAGCCAAAGGACTCCGTAAAGGCCGGATTTAAATATATACTGTCATTTACAGTACTTATGATAGCTATCTCATCCTTTGAATTTTCTATTACTTTTTTAAATTGAATAAGTTTGAGTGAAGCTATCTTGCTTTCGGTTATGTCTTTGAGATAAGCAGTTAAGCCGGTCTCGGATGGATAGGCGCTTACCATGACCCACATATCCAAAGGAGCATAATATTCATCAAACCTCACACTTATCCCATCTTCCAATACTTTACTAAACTCTTTGAAAAATTTCAATTCAGGAGAGGAGGGAAGCACATTCCAGATATTTTTGTCTAATATATCTTCTCTTTTTGTTTGGACTATTTTCTCTGCAGCGATGTTCCAGTAATTAACCCTCCATTCTTTATCTATTGCAATAAATCCATCCTGAATACTTTCCAGAATATTCAAAGTTTCTTTATGGGAGTACGCCAGAGCTTCTTCCTGGATCTTCTTCTCCGTAATGTCTTTACCAACGGCTATTATTAATCCATCACCAGGAAATGGTTTTGCAGTCCAGGAAAGCCAGATAAAATTACCTGATTTATTTCTCATTCTGCTTTCATGATTCATGATTTGGCCCGACTCGACTTTATCCCCCATATCAGCAAAAATATACATGTCTTCAGGATGCATTAAAGTTGAAAAATTGGTAGATATCAATTCGCTTTTGGTATAGCCAAGCAAAACTTCAAAAGCATGGTTGATTTTGAGGTAAGTCCCATTTGCATCAGTGATACACATCAGGTCTGGAGAGAGTTCGAAAAAATGATCCAGTTCGATTTCGGTTTTTTTTCTTTGGATCTCACTTCCCAAAAAGCCTAATATATCTTGGGTAAATGGAGAAAATCTGTTTTGGACTATTTTTCTTTTATAAAAGAAAATGATCACCGCCTTTACCTTATCGCCAAAAAAGACAGGGAATCCGGCGATATTTACAAAGTCATTTTCTTTGACTAGACCTTTCCTTACATAAACCTCATCAACATGGGGAAATTCTATAAATTTTGGCTGGTTATTGACCCATATAAGACCAGGAAGGCCTTCTCCCTTATTGAAGCGTGTGCGACCTTCGCTTATAATAAATTTACCTTTGCCGTACTGAGCTCTCAATGATATACTACCCTCATCCAAAGTTGTCATCCATATTTCTGCAAAGGCAAATTCATGCACTTTGGAAATAGCTTTTAAAGTTGCTTTTAGGCAGGCATCCATGGTTTCGGTATTTGTAAAAATATTACCAATTTCTAACTTAAGATTATCTTCCACTTCACGCATTTTATCCTGGTGGATATTTTGCATGGCGCCCACTATGCGGATAGCTTCCCCTTGGTTATCACGTACTACAAATCCTCGATCATATACATAATTATAATTCCCATCTGCTGTTAAAAAACGGTATTCTCCCTCCCAAAGACTTTTTCCACTGGCTATAATTCTTTTTACCTCATTGGTGACTTTTTTATAGTCCTTGGGATGTATCCTTGAATACCACGAGCTGATGTTGGGCTTTAGGCTCGCCACATCATATCCGAAAAGTTTTTCGATACCTTCACCCCAAAATAGACTGTTGGTCCTTACGTCCCAGTCCCATATCACATCTGATGTGGCCTGGGTCACCAGTTCATACCTTTGGTTACTGATTTTAAGTTCTTGCTCGAATCTTTTTTGAATACTTACATCTCGGATTGCACCTATCATCCTGATCACATATCCCGATTTGTCTCGGATAAAAAAGCCGTCTATTTCTACGTCTAAGAATATGCCTTCGGGATTTAGAATTTGGCATGATGCTTTTAAATGATTTTTGGACCTATTTTTTAAGTGATCCCTTAATAAACTGAGCATTCTTTCCCTATCTTCGGGATGAAATCTATCAGCATATTCGTAGAAACCAAATTTAAAAGTATCTTCTGATTCTTTAAATATTAGCGTTTTATTTCCTCCCCAGTGGATCAACCCTTCTTCCAGGTCCCAATCAAAAATAGCATTGTTGGTGGCTTTGTTTACGTATTCATGCCATTCCAGATATTTCTTTTTTTCTGTTATATCTCGGGCATTGATCACAATACCATTTATCACTGGGTTGTCCAGCATGTTTACAGCATAGGTTTCCATCCATATATATTTTCCTTCTTTATTCTTGATTCGGAAGGTTTCTGTTAATATACTTTCGCCTTCTATAACCCTTTGGAAATTTGCTTTTACTCTATCTACATCATCTTCATGCATAAAATTGAAGGCGCTGTATCCTTGCAAATGATCAATTTCCCAACCAGTGATACTTTTAGAGGTTGGGCTTACATATGTATTTATTCCGTTGGTATCAAGAATAGCTATAAAATCAGCACCATGCTGCACGAGGCTTTTAAATCTCTGTTCATTATATTTTAGTTTTGCCTCTGCTTTTTTTAAATCAGTAGCGTCTTTACCTACACAAAACAGCAACTGTTCATTTTGATCCCAATGTGATGACCATAACATTGGAACTACTTTACCATCTTTAGTAATGTATCTGTTTTCGAATGATATGGTCTGTTGCCCACTTATAAGATTCTGGACTTCCATCTTAGAACGCTCCTTGTCCTCTTCATGAACCAGGTCTAAGAAAATTTTCCCAAGTAGTTCTTCAGGGGTATAACCCCATACATTTTCAACTGCTGCATTTATTTCTTTAAATCTCCCCCCTGAATCTACTGTACATATAATATCTACAGAATGATCAAGTATTTTCCGTATTTTTCTTTCATTTAATTGTACCTGTCTTACTGCATTTTTCCTTTGAGTGATATCGGTGAGCACACCCCGTAGTTTTATAGGTCGATTAGAATCTACAATCACGCTCACCCTATCGGTCAACCAAATCTCCGAGCCGTCCGCCTTGACCATTCGATATTCGATTTGGTGATTTTGTAATTTATTGATGTTTATTTTTAATTCATTTAATACCCTTTCTCTATCTTCAGGGTGTACCTTTTTTTTCCAAAAATCAGTTTGATACCAGTCGTCGGGGTCATATCCCAATATTGTTTTTGCTTGTGGACTGACATAAGTACACTGAAATGTGTCGGAGTTTGCCTCCCAAACAATCACATCTAGACTGTGGAGTAATTCTTTATATTGATTTTCAGTAGCTTCTAATTGGAGTTTAGATGTAGCCTCTTCAGTTACATCCACCACTAAATGAAGTATATGCTCTATATTTCCAAATTCATCGAATAGAGGAAAATTTTGTGGCTCCCAATATCTTACTTGAAAAATATTCAAATCTCTATTAAGTATGTCATACCGAAGACGCTCCATTATATGGGGCTTTCCAGTGGCGATCACCTGTTCAAAAGATGCACGCAGGAGATCCATACCATCTGTATTTAGGGTATCTGGATTAATAGGAAATACATCAAAAACATTTTCACCTATTACCTGGCTTGTGGTTACACCCATAGTTTTGAAAAAAGCAGGATTGGCCATCACCATCTCAAACTGGGGAGAATTCGCTTTTATTAATAATGAAGGAATAGGAGATATTTGGAAAATCTCCTGTAAGTATCGGTTACTAACCATGTGGTAATATTTAATCAAAGTATCCTTTAACCTTTAAAATTATTTTAAGGCTTTTTACTAATAGGACAAATTCAGTGGTAATTATAAAATCCTCAGAAAACTAGAAGGCAGCAATAGATCTAACAATGAATATACCTAATAAACAGCATACATTCAGTTTCGTTTGGGCCCTTAAGCCTTTGATCATTCCTATTACGTTCTATGATAGATTATTCAATTATATGTGTAATAATAGAATTTTCAAACAGATTGGTTTAAATTATTTATATTATTGATATTATATAATTTAAAAAAATGATATATTAAAATATAATATTATCATACTTAAAATTGAAGTTTACTTTAATGAAAAATATTAAATAAAATAACATGACAAAAATCATAAAAAATTTTTTGGTTTTGCTGGTAATAGGAGCTTTTTCATGTGGAAATGAGACTACAGAATCCTCGCATGAGGAAAATGGTTTCGTACCCAATCCCCAGGAGATGGATGAGCAGCCCGTGGGTAAACTTCAGATCGGAGATGATGCACCGCCTTTTAGATTGCCTGATGTAAGTGGTAGATTTTATAGCCTAACTGACTTTGATGATTCAGAAGTACTGGTGATCAATTTTACCTGTAACCACTGTCCCACTGCTCAAGCATATGAAGATAGATATATAGCTTTGGTTGAGGAATACGAAAATCAGAGTGTCCAGTTCATAGGAATATCACCCAATAGTCCCATAGCAGTACTGCCAGAGGAGCTTGGATATTCTGATCTAAATGATGACTTTGAAAGCATGAAACTTAGATATAAGGATAAAGGATATAATTTCCCTTATCTATATGATGGGGATGATCATGAGTTTTCCCTAGCCTATGGGCCTACAGCTACACCCCATGTCTTTGTCTTTGACAAAGAGAGAAAACTCACCTACGCAGGAAGGATAGATGCAAACGAAAAACCCGGAACCGGTAATTCAGAAGATCTGAGATCAGCTATAGACAATACACTGATCGGAGAAAGTGTTACCCAGGGAATTACTCCGGCTTTTGGTTGCTCTACTAAATGGGCATGGAAGAATGAATTTAATAAAAAAGTAGAAAAGGAATGGCAAGAGAAGCCAGTGTCTGTGGACAAAGTGAGTATTGAACAGCTACAGGACATCATGAGAAATGATAGTGAGGAGTTGCTTTTGGTTAACTTTTGGGCTACTTGGTGTGGACCATGTGTAATAGAGTATCCCGAATTTATAGAAATGCAAAGAATGTACGGGGAGAGAGATTTCAGGTTTATATCTGTCAGTATGGATGATCCAAGTCAAGAAGAAAAAGTATTAAAGTTTTTAAAAAACAAATATTCTGCAGTGCCCAATTATCTTATCGATACAGATGATAAATATGCAGTTATAGATTTGGTTGATCAAGAATGGGATGGGAGTCTTCCTATTACTTTATTAATTGAGCCTCAGGGAAATGTCGCATATAAGCGCCTAGGTACCATAGATGTCTATGAGCTTCGCAAGACAATAGTAGATCATCCTATGATTGGTAGATATTATTAGAGGATTAATAGAATAGTAGGATAGTGATTAGTGATATTATTTAATTAACGGGATTAGGGATATCATAGGTTAATAATTCTTAGTAGATAAGAAAATTAGTTAATTGACGAAGTAGTTTGAAGATTATTATTTATAGGCATTGGTGTGAATAATTATATATAAAACTGATTAGTACAATATTCAATACATTCAAATATCACTTATATCACACTGGTATCATTTCTATTCATATTAAATTATAAGGGCATTTTAAATTAAATTAAAATTGAAAATAGATGTTCATATTCTAAAATCAACTGACATAGAGGAAATGAAAGATCTCATTTATGT
>DATHVH010000205.1:0-4399 GCA_035461405.1 Anditalea sp. | reverse complement strand
AAAAAGACCTCTGTATTTAATTCATAAATTATAAATTAAATTAAAAATTAAAATAGGTATCCAGTTCACCGATCATAAGGTCTTTATCTTGGAGATCTTTTATTACTTTCCCTTTTTCCAGCAGCACTATCCTATCACAGATTTCAGTGACATGATTGAGATCATGGCTAGAGATAAGAAATGTCAATTTATTGTTAGTCTTTTCTTCCATTATGAGCCTCTTCAGTCTATTTTGAGAGGTTGGGTCTAGATTTTCAAAAGGTTCATCCAGCATCACAACCCTTGGATTTCCAATCATGGCTGCTGCTATACCCACTTTTTTCACATTCCCTTTTGACAGATCTCTGATATATTTCTTCTTTCCAAGAATCTCATCATTGAAAAAATCCCGGAACTTATCCAGGTGAGTTTGAATATCTGCTTCAGATAATCCATAAATTTTTCTCAAACTTTGAAAATACTCATCAGGAGTCAGATAGGATAACAGCATATGTTCATCCAAATAAGCTCCCACATAAGACTTCCAATCTTCATGTTTGCTTACATCCTGTCCCTCCAAACTAACACTCCCAGACGTGGCCCTTACCAAGTCAAGTATAATCCTAAATAAAGTAGTCTTGCCTGCTCCATTATTTCCTACCAATCCAAAACATTCACCGCTACCTATCTCTAATATTGGCACATCTAATACAACCGATTCTTTGTATTGCTTTTTTAATCCTTCGATTTTAATCATAACTCTTGTCTAAACGATGCTGAAATTTGATATTTATTTGCTAAAATCCGCTGAACGGCAAAATCGGATAGTTTAGGAAATGCAATTATACCTATAACCCCAATAGTACCTAAAGCCAGCAGGCCACTTATGTCCCCAAACAGCATACTCATTGGTATAAATATTAAATATGGAACACCCATCATAGGAATAATCATTAAAAACTGAGCTATCCCTACACCTTCATAATTAAATACAGCTCCCTTGTTGATATCCATAGGCTTTGGTTTCCAGAGAGCCAAGTAAACTACCAAATGAACAGTCACACCCAAATTGAATAGAAAAGTAGCTATATGAATCATAAGGATATCCCATCCAAAATACACATAAGGAACTGAGAGCAAGAAGGTGAGAAAAGCAGATGCTATAAAAAGATAATATTTACCTTTCACCAATGCCTCCACTCCTCCTCTTTTGTTTAGAAAGAAATCAAAATTACTTGAATTCCAACTTAAAAATAACTGGCCATATTGCAACATAAATATACCAGTGATAAATGCACCGACAAATATAAACATGTAGGGAATGCCTTCTCCACCCCTATAGGTAGGATTAGTATAGAATATCAATCCGTAAAGAAGAAAAAACCCGCTGAGCATGAGATAGCTCCTGCTTTTTTTATGCCTGATAATCAGCTTCCACTCCAGATCGGCCATTTCTCCAGCCAAACCGAACCTTGAGAAAATGCCAAGTGACTTACCGGCAAATCTAATCTGCTCCTCTTCTGCCAAATCTTCCAAATAGGCATTTTTTACATAATATTGATAGGCTAAATAATAAGTAAACAAAAATATACCCACCATCATGGCAAGCGGTACGGGACTTGCCAATGAATAATCAAACACTGGTTTCAATATTTCCCCAAGATTATACCAGCCATAATAAGTAGACCCTATTCCGAGGGTCATGACAGTAAAGATTATAAAAATTCCCGCCAGACTATCATCAAATTTCTGCTTGAACCAGAGCATCACCCAATGCAGGGACCAACTTGTAAATACCAAAGTTCCCAGCCAGAATACTGCAGCATCAGTACCGAATCTGGGAGCTACTTCCATTACCGTAAAAGGAGTAAAAAGAAGGAGTGCTATAATGGATAAAGGTGAAATAAATGATCTTATCAGGAGAAAATTAATAATCCTACTCTTACTCACCGGAAGATGAAGCAGGCTTTCCAATTCTATCACCGGCAGTTTCTGGATAAAATACCGGTACATAAACTCAAAAAGAAAAAAATATATAACCGTCCCGCTGAGAAATGCAAATGCATCTTCCTCTTTCAATACATCGGTAATTATATATTTTAAAGCTAATCCCAGTGCCAATACATAAAGCAGCAACAATATAGCGAGGAAAAATAGAAAAATTCCCACCGCTAAACTCTTAGCAAAAGATGAGGAACGGCTACTTTTGAGAAACTCTAGCCTTATCAATTCAAAAATCATATTTTCTACTAATTAGAAGTAATTAGTTTACAATTTAATCAAAGATTTCAATAGGAAAAGCTTTTAAACAGGTAAAAATTTAGAAAAAAAATGGATAGTAAGAGCCAAATCAATCATTGATATGGTGATGCTTATATTCCATTGTATTCATGATGACTTTCACATTTTTCCTACACACCTCCTGTCCAAAGCATCAATAGGATTGGAATATGAAACTTGACCAGCTCGGAAAAGATATGTCAGGTATTATCCCCAACGCTATAATATTAACTTCCCACATAACAACAACCTTAAAAGCTAAGTATTCTAGCCATTTTCCCATCAGAAAAGAGACTAAGAGTGTAGCGATAGCAAATGCAGATAGAATCATAACTAGGACTCTTTTGACAAAGAAGCAAGCAATAGAAAGAGCTAGTCCCCATTTCGGATGGCAGTTTGTCATTTGATCTACCTCCGGTAAATCAGGAACCCCGCCAACTTAATACCCATACTTATTTTTCCATAGCTTTTGCAAATTTTTTCGCAGCTCATTTTCACGTGCATTATTGCCAGGATCATAAAGTTTGGATCCTTTCAGCTTATCGGGCATAAATTCCTGCTGGACAAAGTTGTTTTCATAATCATGTGAATATTTATATTCCTTACCGTAGTTAAGATCTTTCATTAGTTTGGTGGGTGCATTGCGCAGATGGAGCGGTACGGGCAGATCACCTTCCTGCCTCACAATGGCTTGGGCTTTATTGATGGCCATATAGCTGGCATTGCTCTTGGCACTGCTAGCCAAATATGTGACACACTGTGATAAGATAATTCGTGATTCTGGGTAGCCAATCATTCTTACGGCCTCAAAACAGTTGGTGGCCAAAAGCAGGGCATTGGGATTTGCATTGCCGATATCTTCCGAAGCCAGAATCACCAGTCTTCTGGCGATAAATTTTACATCCTCCCCTCCTTCTATCATCCTGGCCAGCCAATAAACTGCGGCATTCGGGTCCGAGCCTCTTATAGATTTTATAAAAGCAGAAATAATATCATAGTGCATTTCGCCTGACTTATCGTACATGGCGATCTTTTGCTGGGCTATCTCTGTCACCTTATCATTGGTGAGCACACAGGGATCCTCATTTATCCCCTCCACTACTATTTCAAATAGATTCAGCAGCTTTCTGCCATCTCCACCCGACAATCTTAGAAGCGCTTCTATCTCTTTTATCTCAATCGTCTTTTTCTTCATCAGCACATCCTGCTCCATTGCCTGACGGACCATAGCCTCAAGTTCCGGTCTGCCCAAAGAATTAAGAGTAAAAACCTGGCACCTGGAAAGAAGTGCTGCATTGATTTCAAAGGAAGGATTCTCTGTAGTGGCACCGATCAGACGGATTGTACCTTTTTCCACTGCTCCCAATAATGCATCCTGTTGGGATTTATTGAAGCGGTGGATCTCATCGATGAACAGTACCACACCCATCTGGAATTTGGCCTTTTCGATCACCTCTCTGATATCCTTCACCCCTGAACTGATGGCACTCAAGGTGTAGAATGGCGCTTTGATCTCATTGGCGATAATATTGGCAATTGTCGTCTTACCAACCCCTGGAGGTCCCCAAAGTATAATAGATGGCACATTGCCTGATTTTATGGCCTTGTACAGAAAAGAACTGGGAGCAGATAAATGGTCCTGACCAATCAGTTGCTCTAATTTGGAGGGACGCATTCTTTCGGCTAGGGGAGTTTGGTTCATTGAAGTTTAGATAAGAGAAGAAATTATAGAAAAGGAGAAGAAATGAAACTATTGGTATTTGCAGATTTCTATTTTTACCTGAATAAAGAAAAGCTGGATAGGGGTTTGGAAGATTGATGAATAGCTATAATTTTAATCGCATCAGATACTGAATATTGATATATAATTCGATAGTTTTTAAAAATTAATTCTCGAATTTCAATATTATTTATTTCAGGTACAATTCTCCCTGCCAATGGAAAATTAACTAATATTTCTTCTTTATTAAAAATTTCATCCGTTAGTTTTTCCGCATAATGAGGAGATATTTGGAAATAGTGTTCCCTGATTTCATGGATATTTTCAATAGCTTGTTTTGACCATATTACTTTGACCATTCTTTGATCATAATTTTAGCCTCGGCTGTAGAATAGGTTTTACCTTCCTCAATATCTCGCA
>DATHVH010000204.1:0-2446 GCA_035461405.1 Anditalea sp. | reverse complement strand
ATCTAAAATGTTTGTTGCCAGTATAAATCTCCCTGCTTTGATTTTTTCGGCGGATATTATTTGGGGTTTGGTTTCTATTTTATCGATTATTTGATAGGCTACTGTGTCTATATTACTAGATTTTTTGGCTGGTACTTCTTGTTTTTGATGGCTGTTTTATTGACATTCAATTTCGGTAATTTGGTGATATTTCCATGTGTGTGATAGATTTTTTATGGCGGTTTCTGCGTCGGCAACGCAGGCAAATTTTTGCCGGGAAAGCTTGCGTAGTGCGGCTTGGGCGCTTGATTCTTGTTTGTTTACTTGTTTGTCTATTTGTTTGAGGCTTGCTTGTTTCCTGAGTTCACTTTCTATGAATAACCATCTTTGTTGTATCTTTACATATTCGCTAGCTCTTTCGTCTATATAATATCCTTTTTTTGAGCTTGATTGCCATTCGCTTTCTTGGATGTCTACGATTTGATCTTGGGCTGATTTTATGCTTAATGGGACTCTTGTGATCCATTTGATTCGTGTCATTGCTGATAGGTTTTCCCTGGTGTATAAGGCGCTGTCTGCTACGCAGATTCCTTCAAATGTCCACTGTTTTTTGAATTCTTTTAGTCTTGATACGAATACGCTTTTGTCGTCGATGTTTCCTGAATCTATTTTTAGATATAGTGGTATGTCTCGGTCTCCTGTAACAATAATGTCTATGTTAAATTGTTTGAGGTCGGCTCAATGGTCTCTCGAGTATCCGTGAACTATTTCTATTGGTTTCATTTCTGATGTTTCTGGTTCGGGTTCTTTTTCTGTTTTGTCGCTGTTTTTAACTTGGGTTTTATATTGTCATTGTACATACATTGAACTTCCATCTAAATGGATGCTGTTCATTTTTACTTGGAATTTATGGGCGGCTTTCATGGCGATTGTTGTGAAGAGTTTTGTGGTTCCTATTTGGTAATATTTATCGAGGGCTCTTCCCAGTCTATCGTCGTTGAGATGTTCGGGTAGTATTCCTTTTCCTATTAGATGTGATGTTGCTTTGCCCACGAAAAATTCCTCGAATATGTATAATGGGGCGCTTAAAAATCCTAGTCCATTCAAAATCATTGCTTTCATGACTTGTCCGGGGCTGAGAATTTCTTGGGTTGTTATTCCTACTATTTTATTGACTTCTTCTACTAATTCCATCTCGTCTATAGCAATCCTAAATCATTATCAAGACTATGATACAATTATATGCAATACTTGATTGTGACAAGAAAAAATGAATAACTTACAACTGCAACAAAAAGATAGAGAAAAAGAAATAGCCCAATTAGAATCTTTCATTAAAAGCGATATCGATGCCAGAGAACTAAAACGAGCAATAGCTGTAAGGATGGCGCTATCAGGTAATATCTACAATGAAATCAGCAAAATTTTAGGTGTAAGTAATTTTTTTATTGGTTATTGGAAAAAACAATTTAAAACCAAAGGCATCGCCGGAATCAAACTAGGACATAAAGGGTCAAAAGGGTATTTAACCGCTCGAGAAAATACTGAAGTAATCGAGTGGTTAAAGAATAAAGAATATTGGAATTTAGATGAGCTGGTTACTTATTTAGCTCAAGAATTTGGTGTGATATATAAATCCAAACAGAGTTACTATGAACTTTTTGACCGGGCGAAAATTAGTTGGAAAAAAACTCAAAAAACCAATCCTAAATTTGATAAAGAACTGGTAAAAAAAAAGACGGAAGAAATTAACGATATTTTATTTAAAAACAAGGCTGGTATAGAAGCGGGGGAAATAATAGTATTGTTTTTAGATGAATGCCATCTACTTCATGGTGATTTAACTGGTTATGTTTGGGGCCAATCAAAAATCAGAATTGAAGTCCCAATTACCAATGAAAAAGATAGACAAACTTATTTTGGCGCCCTCAATTATCAAAGCAAAGAATTCCATATTCAGAGCCATCCATCTGGTGATGGAAAATCAACAGTTACCTTCATAAAATACTTACAAAATAAATATAAAAATCGCAAGATTATCTTGATTTGGGATGGAGCTAGTTATCATAAATATGGAGAGTTTAGAGACTTTTTATTAGAACTAAATGGTGACAAAGAACCTGAGAATTGGTCAATTACTTGTATTTTATTTGCTCCCAATGCTCCCCAACAGAATCCCGTTGAAGATATTTGGTTACAAGCTAAAAACTTTTTAAGAAAGTATTGGTATTTATGTAGGTCTTTTAAGATTGTCAAATTTTTATTTGAGTTTTTTACTAACGAACATAAATTTGATTTCCCCAAAATACGTCAATATACTTACACAGAGAAAATCATTTAGGATTGCTCTCGATATAGAAAATCATTTAGGATTGCTATAGATGAAACGCCGTGGTGTGTCATGGGGGTTAAAGAATGGCTATGGACGGCTAGTGGAGAGGGATTCTGTTTATTTCATGCCGCAGAT
>DATHVH010000203.1:0-9085 GCA_035461405.1 Anditalea sp. | reverse complement strand
ACCTCGATCAGCGTGGTGACTATTACATTGCTAGCGTCTTACCGTCCTGCATCTATAGCCTCTTCTGTCAAAACGATTGATCATTTATAAAGTAAGGCATGTACTTTTATGCCACTAAGTCACGAAGGCCCTCAGTTTAATACTATGAGTCATAATTGTTAATTGGCTCTAAAATATGGATTAGCCACTTGACGCTAAGGCACAAAAATTTTTGTTTGTGGTAATTATTATATTATTAGCTTAAACATTCGGTGCTATTGCCCTTAAGTAGTGATAGTACTAAGTTTATTCCTAAGCGGGTCCTTATGATTGTATAGTCTTTGAATATTTATTATATGCCACAGAACCACGGATGCAAAAAGTTCAATTCTTTGTGTCTTAGTATCTTTGTGGTGATTGTATAATATTAAGCCAGGAAGTCTTTGAGTTTTTTATGTCTTGACATATTTGTTGCTATAAAACCCATCATATTATGAGAATCTACCCTGCATTTTAAGTTTTATTATGTATTTTGCAAGCTAATCAAGTTTATAAATAAAGGGAATTACTCTTATTTTGCTCCGTTGGCCTGTAAATTAAAGTGATATGAAAGTTTCTTCTGAGAAGCCTTTTGAAATAGTTTATGCACTCTTTATCCATGAATTTCTGGGGATACTATTTGAATCCTTTGTTGTTCAGCTGGATGAAAAAGGACGATTATCCTATGCAAATCAAAATATCTCCTTTAAGAATGCTGAAGATTTTGCGGTAGGTTTGGATCAGCGAGATTTTGAGTTGATCAAATTGATAGATGAGATGCAGCAAGAAGCTGTAGTTAAAAAGTTTAATACTAAGAATTTAAAGCCGAAAGAATTTTTAAGAAAAATATATGATGAAAAAACTGCCAATAAGACAACTCAGGAGCTGATAGAGAAGCGACTTGAGGGATTAAGGGCAAAAGTTTTGGAAAAACTTTCCGGTAAACGACTTTTTGAAATGGGAAATGACGGCAACCCCATATGGAAGGAGATAGAAATTATGCCCGAAAAGGCGTCTGTATTATTTCATTTTAGGAGAAATGAAGAAAACACTCATTACTTTCCTACCTTAAAATATATGGAAGAGCGTCTGGACTGGCAGTATAAAGGAGCATACCTTATCTGCAATGAACCTGCCTGGCTGGTGGTGGATCAGAAACTATACAGTTTTGAAAAAAATGTGGATGGAAAAAAGCTTACCCCTTTTCTCAATAAAAAATTTATAGTAATACCTCGAAAAGTGGAGCAGTCCTATTATGAAAAGTTCGTGACTCAGTTAGTGTCATCTTTCGATGTGTATGCAAAAGGTTTTGACATCAAGGTGGAAAGAAAACAGCCTACTGCCTTCCTCAATCTTAGTGATCTTCCCGGAAATGGATCACAGGACCTTTTCGGTAATGCTACTGAGTCCGATATTGAAGATCAGATCGTATTTGATCTCAAATTTCATTATGGAAATTATGCCTTTAGATCGGAAGAGAAAAAACCAAATAATGTTAAGCTGGAGCAAAATGGTGATCAGTATATATTTTATAAGGTAGTAAGAGATCTGGAAAAAGAAAAAAGTTATGGTGACTACCTGAAACAGATGGGTCTTCCGGTCAAATCCTCCCGCTTTTCTTTAGGAAAGAGCAAAGCTTTTGACTGGATCAATATTCATAAGGCGCAGCTTGAAGAACTGGGGGTGAAAATCCAACAAAATCCTTCACTGGTAGGAAAGCGTTACTTTTTGGGTACGGCGAGTATAGTGGTAGAGATCAATGAAAATATTGACTGGTTTGATGTCAATGCTGTTATCAAATTTGGGGAATACAATATTCCTTTTGCGGTTATTCGAAAGATGCTCTTAAAGGGCAAAACGGAATTTGAACTTCCTAACGGAGAGATAGCAGTTATACCAGATTCATGGTTTGTAAATTATTCTGAAATTTTTGCCTTCTTAGATGATTCCCATGAAGGTGATGACAATCTAAGGCTTAAAAAGCATCACATATCATTAGCACAGGAACTTCAAAATGGAAATTTAGTTAATCTGACACTGAGCAGGAAGCTAGAGAGGCTGAGAGATTTCAGTACTATCGGAGAATTTGATCTTCCTGAAGGATTTAACGGAGTGCTCCGGCCTTATCAAAAGGCTGGATATAATTGGTTAAGGTTCTTGAATGAATATAAATTTGGAGGTTGTCTGGCAGATGATATGGGTCTGGGTAAGACAGTTCAGGCATTGGCCCTGCTGGCCCATGAAAAAGAAATCAATCCAGACGGGACATCCCTGTTGGTGATGCCTACCTCTTTGATTTATAACTGGGAGCTAGAAGCCAAAAAATTTACTCCTGGTCTTAAAATACTGGTATATACAGGGTCAGGTAGGATAAAAGATACCTCTCAATTCCATAATTATGACCTTATTTTGACTTCTTATGGCATCACTAGACTAGATATTGATATCCTCAGCAAGTTTTATTTTAATTACATTATCCTAGATGAATCGCAAGCCATCAAAAATCCAGGAAGTAATATAGCCAAAGCAGTCGGTGAACTTTATTGTAAGAATAAGCTGATCCTGACAGGTACTCCTGTAGAAAACGGTACCATGGACCTTTGGTCACAGATTAATTTTATAAATCCCGGGTTATTAGGAAACCAAAGCATGTTCAAAAATCAATTTCTTCTTCCTATAGAAAAGAAAAATGATATGCTGAAGGCTCAAAAGCTACATGCCACGATCAAACCTTTTATACTTCGGAGATTGAAAACTCAGGTGGCCACAGATCTACCTGAAAAAACTATAAAGATCCAATATTCTTCTATGACCTCTGATCAGGAAAAGGCCTATGAAGAAGTGAAAAGCTACTATCGAGAGCAGATTGTAAATGAGGCTGGAATGCTTGGGGTACAAAGAAAACAATTCACCCTACTCAGGGGGCTCACGCAGCTAAGGCAGATAGCTAACCACCCTCGGATGACTGATAGTACTTACCGAGGGGACTCAGGAAAGCTGGAAGACGTGACGCATATGTTGGGCGAAACAGCCAGTGAAGGGCATAAGGTTTTGGTATTTAGCCAATTTGTAAGGCACTTGGCCATAGTCAAAGAGTTTTTGGATGAAAATAAAATCAAATATGCTTATCTCGATGGTGCTACCAAAGACAGACAGGCACAGGTAAAACTTTTTCAGGAAAATGATGAGATTAAAATTTTCCTCATCTCTCTCAAAGCAGGTGGTGTAGGCCTTAACTTAACTAAGGCTGAATATGTATTTCTACTCGATCCATGGTGGAATCCAGCTGTGGAGGCTCAGGCCATTGATAGGGCACATAGGATAGGTCAGAAAAATAAAGTGATGATATATAAATTTATCACTCGAAACACCGTAGAAGAGAAAATCATGGCGCTACAGGAAAGAAAGATAGCCTTAGCTGGAGAACTTATAAGTACTGAAGAAAGCTTTATGAAAAGTCTTAGCAAAGATGATATTGCTGCCTTACTTGAATAACCTTTTAAGAAATAATTCTTCGCTCAATATCTTGAGGCAATCGAGTTAATAGCTCATAGTTGACCTGATTAGAAGATTCTCCAAATGAAGCTACAGTTAACTCCTGCTTCTTTTGCTTTCCTATTATTACCACCTCTTCCCCACGCTCTATATGTTTCAGATCGGTGGCGTCTACTGCTATGCTGTTCATGGTCACTGTGCCCACTATGCTCAGAATCTTTCCCTGCACTAGCACCTTCCCCAGGTTACTAAGCTTCCGTGAAAATCCATGACAATATCCCACCGGCACCAATGCGATAGTCATATCCCTGGGAGCCATATAGCTGGAGCCATAACCTATAAAATCCCCCATCTTTACTTTTTTAATGCTCATCACCTGACTTTTCCAGCTTAGAAGCCTACGAAGTGGGTTTTTACCTGGGTAGGATTCAAGGTCTTTATATTTACTCATATAAGTTTCCTGACTTGGCCAGAAGCCATAGAGGGCTATTCCTATCCTTACCATGTCCATAATGGTTTCAGGATATGAAAGGGCAGCTGCTGAGCATGCTGTGTGGTAAAGAGAGAATGGAAGCTCTTGCTCTGTAAAAAATGTTTTAAACTTTTGATAGGTTTCTATCTGCTGCTTCACTCTTACATAGTTGCCTATGCTTTCTGCGCCAGCATAATGTGTACAAAGCCCAGTCAGTGATAAATGGTCAAGATTAGCCTTAAGCAAGTCGGAAAGCTCCTGTCGCTGATTCCATTCAAAACCTGTGCGGTGAAAGCCTGTCTCTACTTCTATATGTATTCTTGCTTTTTTTCCTTTACTTTTTGCTATAGATATGGCCTTTTCCAACCTGTCAAAATCAAACATGAAAATTCCAATGCCATTTTCTATAATCCATTCCAGCTGTTCGTCTGTAGCCATCCCCATTATCATGATCTGGCTTTCTTTTTTAATTGTTTTAAAAGCACGATAAGCCTCATCAGCGCTGTATGTACTGAAATGTCGGATACCGGCTTCTTCCGCTATCTTCACCATGTTTTCTATTCCATGGCCATAGGCATTTCCTTTTATTACAGCTGATAAGAGCGGCTTATCTCCTATTTGTGAGCGGATAAACTTTAAGTTCCTTCGATAAGCAGACTTACTGATCTCTATATATGAGGTACCTTGCATGTTAGTAATTAATTTCTTTGATGGTTTCTATAAATAGTGATATACCCGTACTTAAAATCGCATCTGGAAAATCATATGTAGGCTCGTGTAACTGTGGCTGATTTTCTCCTGCACCTAGCCCAATTAAAGTAGTCATGGCTCCATTAGAAAAATGTCCAAAATCTTCAGACCATCTAAAAGGAGTAGAGATATTTTTAATATCCAGCGAAAGATTTTCTGCAGCATTTTTAATTATGCGGTGTGCTTCGGCATCATTTACAGTGGCAGCAAAGGATTCAGTATAGGATATTGTTACTTCTAGTCCGCTCTCCTCTGTTATCTGCGTCACTAACTTTTCAGCATATTCTGTTAGCAAATCTAATGTGTCATCTTCATACGCCCGGAGGGTAGCCATCACTGTAGCATCTCCTGGCGTAGTGCCAAATGCTATAGAACCTAATTTTGCATGAATTACAGTAAGAAGGCAGAATTTATCTATTCCTTCTGGAAGCATTTGCAACGCCACAATTATCTTAGACATAGCCTCCGCTGGACTATTGCCATCTTCTGGGTGGGCTGCATGAGAGGTTTTACCCTGTATGTTTATGATCATCCCTTTTGATGCTGCCGCAAAAGATCCTTCTTTAAATATAATCTGGTTTTCCCTAAACCCAGGAAGGTTATGTAGGGCAAATGCAAAATCAGGTTTTATCTTTTGGAATTTTTTGCTTTTTAGGACTTTTTCAGCACCTTCCCCGGTTTCCTCTGCAGGCTGGTAAAGGAGTACCACTTTACCTTTTTTGGGTTTATTATTTGCTAAATGCATTCCTACTCCCGCTAATATTGCCATATGACCATCATGTCCACATCCATGAAAGGCCCCTTTTGCAACGGAAACATGGCTGAAATCATTCTGCTCTAAGATAGGGAGTCCATCCAGTTCGCATCTGATCATGGTGGTAGGCCCCTCCTCATTTCCATTATAAATAAAAGCTATACCATGTCCTCCTAATTTTTCTATAGTTTGGTCTGGAGAATTTGACTGAAAAAATTCTTTAACTCTTTTAGCAGTTTTGGACTCTTTGCCGGACACTTCTGGATGTTGGTGAAGGGTTTTTCTAAATGCTGTAAGGGTATTAAGATTTACTTGGTCCATTACGGGTTTAAATTTTTGTGCTGATTATTTATGTTGGCTAACAAGAAGCCAGATTTCTCTCTATAATTTATGAAATAATTGCCTTAGCCAAAGCCAATATTGATTTTGTGATAACATTACTTATCTTCAGTAGGATATAATGTCTTAATTTGTCAATAAGTGAGCCCAGAAAACCTGATGAGGAGGTTAGGGTCAGGGCATATGGTTTTATAATATGCTGCGTCTATACTGGAGCTTACGCCCGGGAAGTCTCCTTTTAGATCTTTCATATCTGCCATTAACTGAAAATGTAAATGTGGCGGCCAATGGCCGTTTTCCTCATGAGCACCCAGATGGCAAAGCAATTCTCCTTTAGCAAATTCCCTGCCTTCATAGAGATCACAGAGATCGGATAAGCATAAGTGGCCGTAAAGACTATAAAAAATTTGACCCTGTAAATTATGTTCAAGGATGATAGTCGGGCCATAATTTCCAAATCCAGCATTATCTTTAAAACTGTGAATAGTACCTCCCAGTGGCGCATATACCGGACTGCCTGCAGGTCCCCAAATATCAATACCTAAGTGAATATTTCTATAGGTTTCTCCGGATGCAAATACTTCTGATCTTCGATATATCTGACGGTTTTCCATATAACCACCAATCCCAAATTTTTTACCTTTCATCTGCTGGTCCACGAAGTTTTGAAAGATTTGATGGTTTTTTAAATCCACTTGGGAAAGTTCCATATTACCTTCAGTAAAATCTAATAGGGTAGTATTATGTATGTCCAAAGCTTCTCCCATAAGAGGATGCGGATGGATATTTTTCAATATTTGAGAAAACATTTTAATTAATATAGTCTTTAAAATAGTTTGAATTTATAAATGCTAACCGTTTATCTATCTTATATAGCAAATCAACCCATAATAATTAAAATAAATCCATTTGCTGAGAAATAATAAATAGAATTGTTTCTATTTTTAAGAGTATTAACATAAAGAGTGGAACAAATAATGCCTTTAGAGGCTTCCTATTTTATTCTTAATGTGATAATAAAATAATAATAATCACTGATTACTAACATGTTAAAATAGTATTTATAATCATTGATATATAACACTCAATATTTAAATCTGTACATATGAATTTAAGTAACAAAAAGTTTAATAACTTTTTTAAAAGTGCATTTGCCCTTTCATTAATAGCTTCAGTATCTAGTTGTACTACTATTTCGCGTCTCCAGCCCATAGATGATATTGCTAATGTTCAGACAAAAAATGCTGAACTGAATGAGTTTGAGAAGAAAAACTGGTTACACCTAGACCTAAAAGCAGATACCATTCCTGGTATGAGCGTGGATAGGGCGTATTCTAAAATCATAAAAAAGCGCAAAGGAGAAACGGTAACAGTAGCAGTATTGGATGCAGGTATAGATTTAGAGCATGAAGATCTTCAGGGTTTATTTTGGGTTAACAGTGGAGAAAGAGCAGGCACTAATTCTGATGACGATGGCAATGGTTATGTAGATGATGTCCATGGTTATAATTTTCTAGGTGAGTCTTATCATGAGCAACTGGAATACACCCGCATTCTTCAACGTAAGCTGGGAGATGAAGACCTTCAACAAGCAGCTAAAGGTAAATATGACGAAGAATATACAGAGGCTATGCAAGGCATAATGCAGATGAGGCAAATAGGTCAGATGTTGGGAGAGGCAGATTCTACTGTACGGCAGGAATTAGGAAAGGATCATTATGGTGAAGAAGATTTGATTAAACTTCGCTCACAAGGAAGAGCTTCAGAAAACCATTTGGGTATATTGATGCAGATGTTGTCTATGGAGGATAGCATTAGTACTGTTATGAAAATGATAGATCAAGGATTGGATCATTATCAAAATAAGCTAAAATACCATCTTAATCTGGAATTTAACGGAAGAGAAGTGGTGGGTGATAATCCCTATGATATAGATGACCAGCCGTACGGCAATGGCAATCCAATGATATTAGTCAAAGAGGAAAGTCATGGAACGCATGTAGCCGGAATTATTGCAGCCAATCGTACCAATGAACTAGGGGTGAGAGGAGTGGCAAACAATGTTAGGATAATGAGCATCCGTGCTATTCCTGATGGTGATGAGTATGATAAAGATATAGCGCTGGGTATTCGATATGCTGTAGATAATGGCGCTAAAATTATCAATGCAAGTTTTGGAAAATCGTTTTCTCCAAATTCGGAATGGGTATATGAAGCTATTAAATATGCTGCAGATAAAGATGTACTTATAGTTCATGCTGCGGGTAATGATGGAATAGACCTTGACGATCCTGAAAATCCCAATTTCCCCAATGACCATATGCTTGGTGGTGTTTCAGAAATATCTGATAATGTGCTAACTGTAGGGGCATTGACATCGAGTTTTGGAGATGGAATGATAGCTCCTTTTTCTAATTTCGGCAGACAGAACGTAGATATCTTTGCTCCTGGAGCGCAGATCTACAGCACTATGCCAGAGGATGAATATGAATTTCAGAGCGGTACTTCCATGGCCGCTCCAGCAGTATCAGGATTGGCTGCTTTGATCAGATCGCATTACCCTAAACTTACAGCTACCCAGGTAAAGCGAATTATCATGCAGTCTGGTCTGTCTCCAAATATCAATGTACAAATAGGAGGAGATGAGGACTCTTCTGTAACACTTTCAGAAATATCTAGCACAGGCAAAATAGCCAATGCATACAATGCCTTAATTCTAGCCGATAGGGTATCCCGCGGGAAAGCAACACTTTAAAAGCATATTTGACAGAAAAATTTATTGTCAAGCACTTTCTCTAATCTTCAGGGAAAGTGCTTTTTCAATTTTCCTTAACAAAATTCACTACTATGATCAATAAACATTGAACTATGATCTAAGGGCAAATAAACTTTGAATGGCTGGACATCATTCATCGGTCTTACCCAAGTGGGATAGGGACACCCTATTATAATTTTACTTTACATATTTTCACTTCTGCCGATAGCTATCCGGATCGAAATTCACCAATTCTACTTGTCGGTAGACCGGCACCATTCGAAATTATTTTACTCTTTAAAGTCTGAATGTCGAACGCTGAATGTTGAATAATGAAGTATGTGATCTACATTCGAAAAATTCTTATATCAGACATCGGACACCTGACATCCATCGTATCACTATGCAAAATCTTAATTACCCAACCTTAGAGGATATTAGAGCTGCTCATAAAAGAATTCAGCCATTTATTCACAATACACCAGTCCTTACTTCTTCTGCT
>DATHVH010000202.1:0-7126 GCA_035461405.1 Anditalea sp. | reverse complement strand
GGGAGTCTTCTAATTCATGTAATAATTTGTTTGTGGTAGTATTGGAAAAAATCCGAATAACTTCCGTAGGCTTTAATCCCGATATTGAATCCTCATCAAGTTCTGAAAGCTGACAAAATGAATTGTTAGCGGCCATAATTTTAAATGTGCCTTTACTCCCTTCAATCAGTAATGAAGGAGTTAAGGTTCCATTATAGACTGCCCATAAATGAGATTTCTTTATCATTTTATAATAATTTTAAGGGGTGATGTATATCAATTTTAATGTATATAACAGGCAATTTATTAGTACTTCCAATAGGGAAAAAATTAATTATATAATAATTGGTACAAAGCGTTTTTCTATAATAAAAATACATTAATCAGTCTTCTAAATACATTCTCCTCTTTGGTTAAATCATATTTTCAACCTATTTATTTCCAATTGAAATTTTTGGAGTTTATTTCAGTGTTTATGCCATTCAAGTTTAATCGAGTTATTCGTATTTTTAACATATTGATTTAAGGAATAGATTACATGACTCCGCTTTATTTATCCTATTTAAGGGTTTTGAAGGGGGATTTTCAATATAATATCCCCACCTCCTGTCTACATACTGAATTATATTTTCGGACTCTGACAAACTTTGGTTCAATCAAATGTCAGAATGATGGAAACTTCAGAATTTAACCACGGTCATAAGGGGATAGCCCCAGAGGTTGACCATGTCAGAAGCTTTTTTTCCAAAAGGCACTGCCCAGAGGAGGAAGCTGATCTCTTTTACTATTATTATCAATCTATGGACTGGTCCTATGAAAACGGTTTGCCAGTAAGGGATTGGAAGCTTGCAGCAAATGAATGGCTGTTTAATTTGGAAGATTGATCATAGCAATTTTAAAGCTCATCACGCCAGATGTTTTATGAATTTTAAGGTAATGGTTTTCTGCCATTTTAAAGAAAGGACTGCGCCTTTCAGTGCAGTCAGCAAGATGTAGGTTTGTCTACGACAAAGCCTTAGGCCTAACTCCGAAGTCGTTTTGACTTAATCCTCGGAACTCGGATTAATTATCATTTTCTAAAACCTATGGGAAAAAAAAATAATAAAACTGGCTATCCTTATCGCATAGAGAGCAGGATATCTACAGACAAATATGAAGAATTGGTAGACCTGCTTTCCAAATGCCAGAATCAGACCATGAGCAGCCTTATCAGAAAAATTATATGCAACCAAAAGGTAAAACTCATACATTATGACCAAACCCAGGATTTGCTGATGGAAAAGCTTTCCGGAATCCAGTCGGAATTGAAGAGGATAGGGGTTAATGTTAATCAATTGACCACCTATTTTAATAAATCCGGGGATCTGGGAAATAAGATTTCCAGTTTGAGGAAGGTAGCTGATCTACAACAGCTTTTGATCAATAAACAGGATGAATTAAATCGCCTGCTGGAACCTGTCGTGAAAAAATGGTTGCAAGGATAACTACCGGTAAAAATATAAGGGGACTACTTAGCTATAATGAAAATAAGCTGATAAAGGGATCTGCAACTTTGATCCATTCTAATGGATTTCCCGCAGAGGTAAATGGGCTTTCTATTCTCCAAAAGTATAATTGGTTTGACAAAAGGATAAAACTTAATTCCAGAACTAAGACCAATACGGTTCATATTTCCCTGAATTTTTCTGTAAAGGATAAATTGGAAAATTCTGATCTGGCCTATATCGCAAAGGAATACATGGATAGAATCGGATTTGGAAATCAACCCTATATCGTATATAGACACTATGATACAGCACATCCACATATCCATCTGGTCACCACCAATATTGATGAAAAAGGGAAAAGAATTGAGACCCATAACTTGGGAAAGAACCAATCTGAAAAGGCTAGAAAGGATCTTGAAGTAGAATTGAATCTTGTCCGGGCAGAGGATCAGGAAAAACAGATTATTACATTAAAGCCATTGGTGAAGGCCGAATATGGGGTAGCTGAATCCAGGGCTTTGATATCCAATATAGTGACAGAAGTCATGCGTACCTATAAGTATACATCTCTTGCCGAATTTAATGCTGCTCTTAGACAGTATAACATTAAGGCCTTTACCGGTACAGAATCATCCCGGATGTATCAAAGAAATGGATTGGTCTATTCCATCTTGGACCATAAGGGGAATAGAAAGGGAGTCCACTTAAAAGCCAGCAGCCTCTATTCGAAACCCTTGCTTTCAAGGCTGGAAAAACGCTTTGATTTAAACCGAAATCAAAAGCTTTCCTTAAAATCTGCCTTTACAGATAAAGTAGGTAAAATACTCGAGGGGGTTATTAATAATAATGGGGGTATAGAGGACTTTGAGGGACAGCTTAAAAAACAGGCGATTTTTATTTCACTAATATATAATTCAGAAAACAGACTTTATGGGGTTACCTATGTTGATAATCTATCCAGAACTGTATACAAAGGTTCAGAGCTGGGGAAAGGGTTTTCAGCAAATGGCCTGAGTCAACAGTTCTCAAAAACAAGAACTGATGAACATACCAAAAAGAACTTTTTTAAATATGCCAAAGAAAACCTGTCCGGTGTTCCATTAGAGTGGAAGATATCTGATTCACTTTCTATTAAAACTCCTTCCTCTGGAATTCTAAATTGTATGGTTCCTATTTGCCAAAATTTTTTGATGGTAGAACAGGTTTATTCTCTTCCAAACCTTGCAAAAAATAGAAAGAGGAAGAAAAAAAAGAAAAGAACATAAAACCTTCATCATGGGAACAGGAGAAAATTCGGAAGCACTTAGGAAAATATTGGATCTTACCAGGAAAGGAGGGGTCCTGATTTTAATCTTCCATCTTTACCGGGAAGCTGAGACGGCAGTTCAATTTTATGGAATCAAAAATAGATTTGTAGATCATTTACTTTCTGAATTAGCTAGAACAGGGTTGTTTGATGAATTCTGGTATGCTAAAGGTTTTTCACTTATTTTAATTATGATCTATCTATTTGATGTAAAGGGCAGGAAATCAGTTAAAATTAAGCCCTTCTTATCCGCAACCTTTTTTCTAATAGGTTTAATGATTTTCATATTTGGAGAAAAATCCTTTTTACTGGATCTAAATCGGCGGACCGTTGAATCAATATATATCCTTTCGACGTGTCTTGGATTCTTACTAATAATGGTGGGTGGTACTTTTTTCACCAGGATTCTATGGCAGGCCTCTGATTCCAATGTGTTTAATACGGAAAATGAGACATTTCCCCAGGAAGAACGGAAATTAGAAAATGAATATTCTGTCAATTTACCTGCGGAATATCAATTCAGAGGTAAGGTTAAAAATAGCTGGATAAACTTCATCAATCCTTTTAGGGCAATTTTGGTTATCGGAACACCTGGATCCGGAAAAAGCTATTTTGTCATTCGACATATTATCACTCAACATATCAAAAAAGGATTTTCCATGTTTATTTATGATTTTAAATATGATGATCTCTCCAAAATAGCCTACAATGCACTTTTAAAATATAAAGCGAATTATAAAATAAGCCCAGCTTTTTACACTATTAACTTTGACGACCTTTCACAAAGCCACCGGTGCAATCCATTGGAACCGACTACTATGATGGATATTACGGATGCCTCCGAGTCTTCCAGAACGATTATGCTTGGACTGAACAGGGAGTGGATTAAAAAGCAAGGTGATTTCTTTGTTGAATCCCCCATTAATTTTCTTACGGCTGTTATCTGGTTTCTTAAAAAATACAAACACGGAAAGTACTGCACGCTTCCCCATGTTATCGAAATGATGCAGGTAGAATATGACAGGCTTTTTTCCGTATTTAGAACTGAACCGGAGATTGAGGTACTGATCAATCCTTTTGTCTCTGCATACCTTCAGGGGGCGGCAGAACAGCTGGAGGGACAGATTGCCAGTGCCAAAATTACAATGGCCAGACTTTCCTCTCCACAGCTTTACTATGTTCTTTCCAAAAGTGAATTTACCCTTGATATAAATAATCCCTTAGAGCCTAAAATTGTATGCATGGGAAATAATCCGCAAAAACAGCAGGTCTATGGTGCAGTGCTATCTCTTTATATATCAAGAATTACCAAACTGGTCAATAAAAAAGGTCAGCTTAAATCGAGTCTTGTCTTTGATGAATTTCCAACTATATATTTTAATGGTATCGATTCATTGATAGCCACAGCAAGAGGAAATAAAGTAGCCACCACCCTAGGTATTCAGGATTACAGCCAGCTGAAAAAAGATTATGGCCGGGAACAGGCTGAAGTGATCATGAATACGGTTGGAAACATCATCTCAGGTCAAGTGTCAGGAGAAACAGCCAAACAGCTTTCGGACCGTATTGGAAAAATAATGCAGAACAGACAAAGCTTTTCTATCAACAGCAATGATACCTCCGTAAGCCTTTCCAAACAACTGGACCTTGCTGTTCCTCCTTCTACATTGTCAACATTATCTTCGGGAGAATTTGTGGGGGTTGTCTCTGATAATCCGGATGAAAAAATAGATTATAAAAGGTTTCATTCCAAGATCATCAATAACCATAAAGAAATGGCCAAAGAGGAGAGGGGGTATGTGCCGATCAAAAAAGTAAGGGACCTGAATGAAAATGAAGTACTGGAAAATTATCATAGAATAAAGACTGATATCCGCGAACTAGTAGAAACCGAGATGGAAAGAATGATGGATTCTCCCGGACTGGCCGGCTTGATCATTCAGGCGAAATAAATAGTGACTATAAGGAATACGGTATAGAAGATTGCCAAGGAAAAAGAAGCGCATGAAATTAGGGCTTCACTTTCCTTGCTGATTAGCTGATAATTTATACCCCTTAATGTTTGTATGCCCTTGAACAGTGAAGCAAGTGCAATAGCTTTATTATAGATGATTTTTTACTTGCTTCACCCTTCATCAAATTCCGAAATGAATTATTTATTGATCTAAAATCAATAATACAATGATTTATAAATGATAAAATTAAAAAGCATATGGAATTAGAACTATATAAATCCCTTTTGGGAGATATTAAGCAAAAAATAATCAAAGCCCAGATTAAGGCTGCTTTAGCTGTAAATTCGGAAATGATTTTCCTGAATTGGGAGATAGGAAAGTCCATCTCTGAAAAGCAGATGGAAAGAGGTTGGTCTGCAGGAGTTATTCCCAAACTTGCAAAAGACCTGAAAAGGGAGCTTCCAGATCTTAAGGGGTATTCAGAAAGAAATCTGGGAAGAATGCTTGCTTTTTATCGGGAATATCCTGACAAAACAATTTTGCCACAGCTTGTGGCAAAATTGCCCTGGGGACACAATATTTTATTGATTGAAAAAATCAAACAAAAGGAGCTGAGGTTCTGGTATGCGGAACAATGTATAGAAAACAATTGGAGCAGAGATGTTTTGGATACCCAGATTAAATCCAACTTGTTCGAGCGGATGGGCAAATCTGTCAATAACTTTAATTCAACTTTGCCTGAGCCTTTATCTGATCTTGCTAACCAAACTTTGAAAGATCCATATATTTTCGATTTCCTGGCTTTGGATTTTCAGTTCAGGGAACATGACATTGAGAAACAACTGGTAAAACACATTACTCAGTTTTTACTGGAACTGGGAAAGGGCTTTGCTTATATAGGAAACCAATTCCACATGGCGGTGGGCGATAGTGACTATTACCTTGATTTACTTTTTTATCACACCAAATTAAAGTGCTACGTAGTAATAGAGCTGAAAAACACCAAATTTATCCCCGAATATACAGGGAAACTGAACTTCTACTTATCAGCAGTGGATAGTCTAATTAAAGAACCTTCTGACAATCCTACGATTGGAATACTTCTATGTAAAGATAAAAGCAATATTGAAGTCGAATTTGCACTCAGGGATATGAACAAGCCTATGGGGGTAAGTGAAGTGAAACTGGTCGACAATCTTCCAGAGAACCTTAAAAGCAGTTTGCCTACCATTGAAGAAATAGAGGAAGAGTTCGATAATATCAGAAAATGATATCATGCAGTGAGGCCAACATCAATCTGGCAAAACATTAAAAAAATAAAATTACTCCAATAAAAAGATTGATATAATATAGACATAATTATAAAATGTTATATCAGAATGCCAGGAAAAAGAAGCACATGAAAATATGGCTTCACTTTCCTTGGCTCGGAAATCCGAATGTTAAATACTTACTTTAATCGATCATAAGCATATGAATAGTGAAACAAGTCATTTATTAGTTGTGTAATGATGTTCTGCCTTGTTTCACCATTCTAAACCTGTCAATATTCAATTTTTTTCAGGCCGATATTTCAAATACTATAAAAAGTATTATCCTATATTTTTTAATATTTTATGCTGCATTATTCAAAATTGTAAATCTTACGATGCTTATTCAATTCTTTCGCCAATTTAGGTCAATCCCGTCACACATGGCAAGAGACTACGGCATAAACCGTCCCTCTAACCGGGACTATTTATTCCGTTTCCTCTTGCATTAAGTGCCGGCCTTAACCTGTGGATGCTTCATAATTAAATCAATCATCTAAAATCAAATGATTATGAAGACTCAAAGAAACAAAAACAGGAAAGACATTTATCAGACAGTGACAGATCTGATAATCGAAAAACTAGAAAAAGGAATCGTACCCTGGAAACAGAACTGGTCTGATCAGGGAGCCCCTGCAAATTATGTGACCAAGAAAGAATATAGAGGAATAAATCTCTGGATTTTGATTTCACTAAAACATAATGTTCCCTATTACCTGACCTTCAAACAGGCAAGTGGATTGGGAGGAAAGATAAAAAAAGGTTCTAAAGGTTTGCCGGTGTGCTATTGGAATTACACCTTCATACATAAGGTAACCGGAAAAAGATTATCTCAGGAAGAAGCTATAACTGTACTGCCGGAAAACTTAGAAAAGTCTGCATATCTGAAATATTACACGGTATTCAATGTAGCTGATATAGAAGGAATAGATTATAATTTTCCTGAAATGGATAATAGTTGTAAAGCGACAACGATAGAAAAGTGTGAACAGATAATAAAGGAAATGTTGCTTCCGCCCAGGATCCAATCGGTAAAAAACTTTCCTTATTATTCACCAAAAAGGGATTTTATCAATATGCCTGAAATGA
>DATHVH010000201.1:0-2609 GCA_035461405.1 Anditalea sp. | reverse complement strand
AATAAAATTATTGAATATTTCATTGATTTTTTACTTAAGTTTAGTATTTAATTAGGATTTTTCTATTATTTTTCATAATTTTAATAATTATATTTTTAAACCACTAACAACCTTATTATGAAAAGTCAGACTATTAAAAGTTATGTATTGAATCTGTGTATTATGGTAATAATGATGGTTTCCCTCTCCAGTTGTGAAATTATCGGTACCATATTCGAAGGCGGTATCATTATCGGGATCATTATTGCCGTAGTGGTAATAGGCATTATTTTCTGGCTATTTCGAAAAATGAGCAGGTAAGTCAATACATAGAAAACCGAAAAAGGCCCATCAGAAACAACTGATAGGCCTTTTTTTATCTATTATAAATGAGAGCATCTAGAAGGAAGAGCCACAAGTATGACCGTATACGTCGACATTCGGGTTTTTAAATTAATAACAAAGTTAAAAAGGTATATCGATAATGAAGAATTTATACCGTCTTGATACTTGGATCTCGATACTATTTACTTACTTACCCTCTTATAATATAATACTCCAAGCGTCACCGTCGTCAAGAAAAAAATAAAGGTAAGCCATTCATAAGTACGCTGATATTTTTTTTCATCCTGTATTTTGGAATCTGTTTCGGCAAGGGCTCTTTTCAGTTTGCCTATATCCTGCTCCTGTTTTTGAGCGATATATTTGTAATCATCTTTTTCATAAGATACTTCTACCACTTCCCTTTCCCGCATAAAAGTAAGCTCATCCATGATCTGGTTATCCTTCTGGATGATTCTTTCCATCCAGTTATTGGTTTCAATCATGTCTTTTTTGGTTCTGTTCCCAAAAATGCCTGATTTTTTACTTTCTGATTGTCTCCACTGCTGGTGGAGACTTTGTCTTTCCTGTACTAATCTATTGAGTTTTTCTTGGGTAAATCCCATCATGGGAGATAGGAGCAATATAAAGATTATCAGCCTTTTCATTTTATTTTCGTAATTGTCAGGCAGCGTTTATCAAAATCCATGCCCAGACAATATTAGAATTTTAACTTCTTCTTCTTCTGTCTGCGTCTGATAGTGGTCCTTCTGTTTAGGGTATAAAAATTATAGATAAAGTTGACCGCCAGCACCGTAATGGTCAGCGCAGGGAAAAATGTGGGCATCATTGTCTTTATCCCCAATAAAATCAATAGGGTGGCCAATACTCCAATCTTGAATGAGGTATGTTTCTCACTAAAAAACTTTCTCCCTATAAACAGACTGAGAGCCTCCATCACTGCCACCATGATAATCATATAAGTCAGAATATCTCTAGTGGTTATCTCTCCCATCAGCGTGCCTCCTATTCCTAGAGCAATAACCAGCGCAAAGCTTATGGCATGTATGGTTTGATTCAGTTTTGTGTTCATATATATTATGGTAAATGTTTATCAATATAAGCTTTACGGAGGGAAAATCAAAGATTACACTCTGAGGGAAGAAACAAAATCTTTTAATAATTAAGAAATTAACCTGTAATAGAACGGGTATTTTTAAACTTAATATTCAAGTAAATTACTTTACTTAATATGTTTTTTATGCTTAACTGAATGTCTTAATTAAAAAAATATTGTATTAAATCTCGTTTTAGTTAAATATAATTTGTTTTTAATTAAAAAGATTATTTTATTTGGTTAAGTGTAATTTTAACAATTAACATAAACCTCATATGAAAAAACCCTTTACTAAAATGAAGCATTTTTGCTTTATTATCTTTATGATATTCTGGGTGCTGCCAGAATCATCATTTGCCCAGTCCCGGGTAGTAACTGGGGCTGTGCTGTCAGGAGATGACTTTCTCCCACTGCCTGGGGTCACCGTAATGGTGCGGGGAACTACCAGAGGAACCGTTACAGATATGGACGGTACATTTAGCATCCCGATTAATCCTGGAGATGAAGCCTTGACCTTCTCTTTTGTAGGTTTTGCTCCCCAGGAAATACCCATAACCAACGCAAATTCCTATGACATTACCCTGCAACCAGATATGCAGTCACTCAGCGAAGTAATTGTGGTAGGGTATGGTGAGCAGAAAAAAGAAACTATCACTGGCTCAGTAGTGACAGTAAAAGGAGCCGAACTGGCGAGGTCTCCCGCCCTAAACCTGACCAATTCCATAGCAGGTAGGATGGCTGGTGTAGTCGCTGTAAACAGAAGTGGCGAACCTGGTTATGATGGTGCAGGCATCAGAATAAGGGGATCTAATACGCTGGGAAACAATGATGCCCTGATCGTGATTGATGGTAGACCCGCACGAACTGGCGGTATAGACAGGTTAAATCCAAATGATATTGAATCTATTTCCGTACTGAAGGATGCTTCTGCAGCGATATACGGAGCTAGAGCAGCAAACGGTGTAATTCTGGTAACCACTAAAAGGGGAAAAACCGGAAAGCCGCAGCTGAGCTATCAGTTTAACCAAGGCTTTGCACAGCCTACTGTTATTCCCAGATTGGCGAATGCCGCACAATATGGCGGAATGCTGAATGACTTAAATGTTTATGAATTACCGGTGAACGAATGGCAGGCTGCCAATGATGCTTTCAGAAATACAGGAGTATATACAAGGCCTAATGGTCAGATCAG
>DATHVH010000200.1:0-6347 GCA_035461405.1 Anditalea sp. | reverse complement strand
TAAGGACAATGCAACGGGTGCTTACATTTTTTTCATCCAGCGCTTAAATGAATCTGGACACTCGGACAAGGCTACAAAACTTGCCAAAAACTTAATTAAAATAGCTGGCCGGAAAGGTAAAATTCACTCACAGTCAGCTGGTTTACATCTTTTAGCTGATATCCAGGAAGGGAAAAGTATGAAAACCTTGGTAGCCTCAGCCGGCGATGGAGATCCATCATTAAGAGCAGCGGCTATAAAGGCAGCTGTTCCATATATTAATGAATCCAACCTATCCCTATGGACAAGGAAGTTAAAACGATTGGAGCCTGGTGCACAGGCTGATATTATTACCCTGTTTGGAGAGTTGGGGCTTAAGGAAAGTATGCCTGCGGTAAGTGAGGCTCTTTTGCATAACGATTTAAATGTCCGCTTGGCAGCTATAAGGTCTTCAGGCAAAATAGCAAACAGTGATATGTTACCTGAATTTTTTGAAATTCTGAAAACTGCGGACCAACCTGAGACAAATGCAGTAAGCAAGGCCATTCTGACGATGAAAGGGGATGATATTTCCGATCAGCTGGCAGATGCCTTAGGGGATATGCCTCCTTCGATACAGGCGGAATTTATTAAAATATTGGGTCTCAAAGCTGCATCACACCGGTTCGATGATGTATTTCCCTATGTCCAAAGCAACGATAGGGAAGTGCGACAGTCAACATTAGCTGCACTGGCACAAATGGTGGAAGTAAAACATCTTCCCCAACTTTATGAATTAATGAACAATATGGATGAACAGGATGAAATCAGCCATGTTCAGCAGGCGATCATAGCTGGTATACGCAGGGGTGACAAGGGCAGTTTACAAAAGGAAGTACACAGACAGATGTCTAATGTCCCCGAAGCTAAAAAGAGTAATTATTTCAATATCCTATCTAGTCTCGGGGGGCAGGAGGGCACCATGGCTGTCGCAGAGGCTTACCGAAAGGGCAATGCAGCTATCCAGACAGCCGCCGTGGCCGCACTGTCTAGATGGTCTGATTTCAGTGCAGCTGAAGAACTTTATAGAATAGGGGAAGAAGGTGCTGATTCAGGCCACCGGGATCTGGCAATAAGGGGATATGTCAGCGCAGTGAGTTCCTCTGCATTTCCGTCAGAGCAAAAATTACTGTTTCTAAAAAAGGCCATGAATTTAGCCCATTCTGCAGAACTGAAAAATATAGTAATTAAAGAAACCGGGAAAAATAAAACTTTTCCAGCCCTTATGTTTGCGGGTAGTTACCTCAATGATAATGATGTGAAGCAGGAAGCAGCCTTAGCGGTAATGAATATTGCGCTGTCCGATAAAAGTTTCCATGGACCTTTGGTTAAGGAATTGCTTCAAAAATCTATGAATATTTTGGATGGTCCAGATAGTGAGTATCAGATAGAATCCATCAAAAAACATTTGGCAGAAATGCCTGAGGAGGGAGGATTTGTATCACTGTTTAACGGTAAAAATTTAAATGGTTGGAAGGGATTGGTGGCTAATCCTATTGAAAGAAGTAAAATGTCAATGCAAGAACTTGCCAGAGCGCAGGCAAAAGCAGATAAGAAAATCTTGGAGGAATGGAAAGTAGTAAATGGAGAGATGATTTTTCTTGGGACGGGAGACAATATAACCACTGTGGATGAATATGGTGATTTCGAAATGTTTGTGGACTGGAAAATATTGGATGACGGTCATAAAGAAGGTGATGGAGGTATTTATCTTCGTGGCACCCCCCAGGTACAGATATGGGATATATCGAGAGAAAATGTAGGGGCGCAGGTAGGCTCCGGAGGTCTATATAATAATTCCACCCATATAAGCACCCCTCTAAAGGTAGCTGATAATCCCTTGGGAGAATGGAACAATTTCCGAATCCTCATGAAGGGTGACCGGGTGACCGTCTACCTGAATGGTGAATTGGTAACTGACAATGTGATTATGGAAAATTATTGGGACAGAAATATTCCTATTTTTCCCAAAGAACAGATAGAGCTTCAGGCACATGGATCAAGGGTGGCGTACCGGGATATTTTTATAAAGGAAATACCCCGTCCCGAACCTTTTGTATTGAGTCCTACAGAAGAAAAGGAGGGCTTCGAAGTACTGTTTGACGGAACCCACATGCACCATTGGCAGGGGAATACCAACGATTATGTTATTGACAACGGTGAAATGGTGGTCCACAAACCAAAATTCGGAAGTGGTGGAAATCTGTTCACGAAAAAAGAATACAGTGATTTTGAATTCAGGTTTGAATTTAAACTTACTCCTGGCGCCAATAATGGTTTAGGGATAAGGGCTCCGCTGGAAGGGGATGCCGCCTATCTGGGAATGGAATTACAGATTCTGGACAATGATGCAGAAATCTATAAAAACCTAAAAGAGCACCAATACCATGGATCTGTATATGGTATAATTCCGGCAAAGAGGGGATACCTTAAGCCTGTAGGTGAATGGAATTATCAGGAAGTAACGGTAAAAGGACCCCATATCAAAGTTGTTTTAAACGGCACCACTATCCTTGATGGAAATGTGGAAGAGGCAAGCAAAAACGGAACCTTGGACGGCAGGGACCATCCCGGTCTCAAACGAGAGAAGGGCCACATTGGCTTTTTGGGCCATGGATCTACAGTATGGTTTAGAAACATCAGGGTAAAGAAATTGGAATGAGTGAAATATTGGGTTATAATGTCATTCAAGCTCTCTAAAAATAGACTAATAAATAAATTGGTATTCGTTGTTTTACATTCAATATTTCGATGCTTTCCATTATTGATAATAATTTATTTTCTCAAAAAAGAGACATTAGATGCTCCTTAATGCCTTTATTCAACTGAGGTAGACCATCACTAGTTTACTTTAATTGACTGACTTTTCCTGCATATGATAATAAGTAATATAGATTGGGCAATAATAGCTGCGTTTTTTCTGGTTTCTTTATTGATTGGGATAATTACAGCCAAACGGGCCGGTAAAAATGCAAAGGAGTTTTTTCTTTCGGGGAGAAATATGCCATGGTGGCTGCTCGGTGTTTCGATGGTGGCCACTACATTTTCCGCAGATACCCCAAACCTGGTTACGGACATAGTGCGTAAAAACGGAGTGTCAGGCAATTGGGTATGGTGGGCTTTTCTTTTGACGGGAATGTTGACGGTTTTTGTATATGCTAAACTTTGGAGAAGGTCTAAAGTGACTACTGATCTGGAATTTTATGAGATTCGTTATGGTGGCAAACCAGCTGCGTTTCTTAGGGCTTTTAGAGCACTATATCTTGGCGTATTTTTTAATATCGTCATTATGGCTACAGTTTCATTGGCAGCGATTAAGATCGGTGGGGTGATGCTTGGGCTGAGTCCTGTGCAGACAATGCTGATAGCCTCCGTTGTTACGGTGCTGTATAGTTCCTTGGGTGGATTGAGGGGAGTATTGCTTACTGATTTTTTTCAGTTTTTTATTTCCATTTTAGGTTCTTTTGGTGCTGCTTGGTACATACTAAAACAACCGGGAATCGGCTCTTTGAATGGATTGTTTACCCATCCAAATGTGGCAGATAAATTAAACCTGTTGCCTGATTTTAATGATACCGGCACACTTGTTCCCCTATTGTTGATGCCCATCGCAGTGCAGTGGTGGGCTACCTGGTATCCCGGAGCTGAACCGGGCGGCGGAGGGTATATTGCCCAAAGGATGCTTTCTGCCAAAGATGAGAAGAATGCCATAGGAGCCACCTTATTTTTCAATATTGCCCATTATGCATTGCGGCCTTGGCCATGGATCATCATAGCCTTGTCATCTCTTATCGTATTTCCAGAAATCAGTGATCTTAAGGTGGCATTCCCTCACCTTCCGGAAGACAAGCTAAATGATGACCTTGCCTATCCTGCCATGCTTACATTTCTCCCGGTCGGTTTATTGGGGGTGGTGCTGGCATCTCTTATAGCGGCCTTCATGTCTACCATCTCCACTCATCTGAATTGGGGAAGTTCTTATATCGTAAATGATTTTTATGTCAGGTTTATCAAACCTGAAGCCTCTGACAGGGAGCAGGTGAATGTGGGAAGGCTCAGTACTGTGCTTTTAATGTTTTTCGCTGCATTGCTTGCACTAGAGCTGTCCAATGCATTACAAGCTTTTGATATCCTCTTGCAAATAGGGGCAGGTACAGGTATGATATTTATCCTTCGCTGGTTCTGGTGGCGAATAAATGCGTTTACTGAGATCAGTGGAATGTTAATATCTTTCTTTGTAGCTATCTATTTTGAACTCATTCATGATAAAATAGGTATGGCGCCATTGTTAAGTTATGAGAAACTGCTTATAGGCGTGACTATAACCACAGCTTGCTGGTTAATGGTTACCTTAGTGACCAAACCTGAAAAAAATTCAGTTTTAAGACGATTTTATAAATTAGTTAAACCTGCCTCGATCGGATGGCGGACATTTTTATCCCAAAACCCTGATATTAAACCTGAACGGGGACAACTTCCCTTTGAAATTGGACTTATGGTAATGGGTTGCGCAACAGTATACTGCGCTTTGTTTGCGACAGGATTCTGGCTGTATGGTAATACTTTTGCAGCTCTTGTTACCACTGCCATTGCCATAAGTGGAAGCCTGGGATTAATGTTCAGCTGGAATAAGATGCATACGGATAAAGATTCTTCTGATAAATAGTTACCCAAAAGCCACTTATTGTAAGAGACAAATAATTCATGGCCAACAGATATTATTTGTCAACTTTTAATATTGTGTATAAAATTATTGATCAATCTAATAAAGCATCAAACGCTTCATTCATATAAATGGAAATTGCTCCCAGCATACGCGCATCTTTTCCAAGCTGGGAAAGTTCAATGGTAGTTTGCTTGCGTAGCTGGGGGAGGCAAAAAGTGTTTAAAGATTGGTATATGGGGGTAAGAATATATTGTCCGGCCTCTGCAATCTTTCCTCCAATGATGATTACTTCAGGGTTGAAAAGCTGTACCAGGATTGAGATGCCTTTTCCCAGATAACTTCCTATTTCAGTGAGTATCCCTATTGCATGCTGATCTCCCTGTAAAGCGGATTGAATTATAAAATCAGGATCTATATCCTCTATGTTTTTTGAAAGCTCAGTATTCATTATGGATGGTTTTCCTTTTAAATAGGCATCTTTGGCTAGCCTTACCATTGCCATACCTGATGCGAGGGTTTCCAGGCAGCCCTGTTTGCCGCATGAACATAAATGCCCGTTTTCAACCATAGTAATATGTCCAAATTCTCCTGAAAAACCTGAAAATCCTTTATAGATTTTTCCGTCCAGCACAATTCCCAATCCAATCCCCCAGTCAGTATAGATGCCTAGAATCTGATCGGTACCGGCTTTTGAACCAAATTGGAACTCGGCAAGTGTCATGGCTTTGGCATCGTTCTCTAAAACCACCTGTTTATTGAATTTTTCCTGAAAAGCTCCTTTCAATGTAGATTGGGAAAGGTTATTGAGATAGGTATAGTTAATACCTTTTTTTGAATCTATAAGGCCTGGCATAGTAATTCCAATACCCAATAGTTTGTCTGCGTTTATCCCTGAGCCTTTTATAAACTGATCTCCAAATTCATAAATTTTATTGATGTGATCCTCCTGGCCGTCAAATCTTAATTGTACTGTATGAATATCTGTAATCCTTTCATGGCTGTTATTATATATTGCCATCTGGGTCCGGTTTTGGCCAATGTTCATCGCTAAAATAAATATTGAATTTGGTGTCAGCCCATATTGGTCTGGCTTTCTGCCACCACTGGATTTTGCCTGTCCCTTTTTTTCTATCATTTCATTTTCCAGGAGTTCATTGATCAAAATATTGGATGTAGGCAAACTTATGTTCAGTTCATTACAGATTTCCAAAGCTGTTTTATAACCCTCCGTATATATTAATTTAATGATTTTAATCTTATTGTTGAATTTTTTTCTCTCAGTGGATTTTAGTAATGGATTATCTCGTGTAAAAGGGTAGAAGGTATTCATACAGTTAGGGTTACTTTTGTGCATCTATTTTACTTGATACAATTAAAACAATTAGAATTATTTAGTATGTTTTGCTTATCAGCACATATTATTTTAGATATTTATTATTAATTTTCGGATTATTCTTTTATTAAATAAATTAATGTTTAATAGTTTTATCAATAAACTGTATATCAAAAAAGAGTAATTATTTTCTATACGAGGTAGAGATAGGTGTTGGAAGTTAATAAAATTATTTATGTTTTGTGGCACCTTTGATAAAGTTTTTAAAGAAGTTACTCTTAAAATTTAGCTAAATTTATTGCATTTATTTCGAATTTATGAATCATCTCA
>DATHVH010000199.1:0-8930 GCA_035461405.1 Anditalea sp. | reverse complement strand
AAATGGCATCCGAATAGACCAGGTGGTACTGCAGGATGTAAATCCTCCTGAGCCGGTAAAGCCTTCTTTTAATGCTGTCAATCAGGCTCAGCAAGAAAGAGAAACCCTCATCAATCAAGCTGAAGCAGAATATAACCGTGTCATACCAAGAGCCAGAGGTGAAGCCAGTGAAACGATTCAACTAGCGGAGGCTTTTGCTTTGAATAGAGTGAACCGAGCTAAAGGTGAAGCGGATAGATTTACTTCATTATTTGAAGCATATCAGCAATCTCCGGAAGTAACCAAGCAAAGAATTTACCTGGAGACAATGGAAAGAATTCTTCCACGCATAGGCAACAAAGTTATTACTGATGAGAAGGGCAATAATGTTCTTCCACTTTTAAATCTTGATAGAAAAGATATCGTAAATCCATGAAATCGAGCAGGAGGTAAGCGTCACACGTTGGGATAATTTCAACATGCGAGATTCCATCTGACAACTAAAAAAAAATATAAACAGATGAAAAAAAATTATATAGGTTATATAGTCCTTATAGCGATAGCACTTTTGTTACTTAATAGCAGTGTATATATATTGGATGAAACCCAACAAGTGATCGTTACCCAATTTGGTAAACCTGTAGGCCAGCCGCGGACAGTGCCGGGGTTGCATTTTAAAACGCCATTTATCCACAAAGTACAATATTTTGACAAGCGCTTTTTGGAATGGGACGGAGACAGAAATCAGGTGCCTACTAAGGATAAAAAATTTATTTTTGTGGATACCTATGCCAGATGGGAAATCACTGATCCGCTCCAATTCTTTATCAGATTGAGGGACGAACGGTCGGCACAGTCAAGGCTTGATGATATACTAGACGGAGAGACTCGAAATGCTATCGCCAGTAATGAGCTATTGGATATAGTCCGATCTACCAATCGTGATCCAGAAATAACAGAGGATTTTATGGAGGAGATCGAGGTATTGGAGGATATTGCCGTGGGGAGGTCTGCGATAGAAAAAATTATTTTAGAGAAAGCCAATGAGCGTACCACTGATTTAGGTGTAAGAGTTCTTGATTTTAGATTTAAAAGGATGAACTATGTAGATGAAGTAAGGGACAGGGTCTTCGACCGGATGATCAGTGAGCGAAACCGGATAGCAGATCAGTTCCGTTCCGAAGGACAAGGTGAAGCCAGAAAGATAGAAGGGAATAAAGAAAGAGACCTAGCACAAATACAATCGGAAGCCTTCAGAGAAGCAGAAGAAATAAAAGGTAGAGCGGATGCAGAAGCTACCAGAATATATGCTTCAGCATATAACAAAAATAGACAGTCGGTAGACTTATATAAATTTTTAAGGACTATGGAAAGCTTCGAAAAATCTATGGACGAAAAAACCAGCCTTATAATTTCGACCAATAGTGAGTTTTTTAAATATTTGAACAAATTAAATTAAAGCTAGGCTTTATTAAGGCCAAATACTTTAAAGGAACTAAACAAATATATCCTGATCGAGCTTTAGGTAATATGAAATAGAGCACTACACATGTATCACACATTTGGATAATTATTTCACTTGTGTGATTCTATCCCGACTTTCTGAAGGGGAGAAGTGCTTTAGAAAAATAAATTATTATCACATGAAAATAAGCATATCTACTTTAGTCGATCAGGATTTCCTTTCTGTTAAAAATGAATTCAATGCTCAATTATTAAAAAGGTTAAGTCCTCCTTTTCCAAAAGTTACTATTAAAAGGTTTGATGGTATCTCCACATCAGATAAAGTAAGCATGGAGCTGGACTTTCTATTTTTTAAACAAATGTGGGATGGGGACATAATAGACCATCTCCAGACGGATGAGGAATTTTATTTTATAGATATTGGTACGAAATTACCGTTCTTTTTAAAAAGTTGGCAACATAAGCATAGGCTCATTAAACATGGAGATCGGACAGTAATAGTAGATGAGATAGATTATAAGTCTACTAATAAGCTAATGACACTTATATTCTATCCCGTTATGATTGGTCAGTTTTTGTACAGAAAACCCATCTACAAGAAATATTTTTCTAAAAAAAGCTTAAGAATATTACCCCAAATGTAAATTATCGCAATTCTGTATTTGACAGTCTCCATATAAAACCAGTGAGTGACTCGTAATACCTGAGATAAATTCCTTTCCCATTGCCTCTTTGATCAGGTTAATACGTTCATCGGAAAACTCCCTGATTTTTCTGCACTGGTTGCAGACATGATGATCGTGATGTTTATAGGTAAGAGCCTGTTCATAAAGCGCTACCTTATCTTTAAATTGGTGTTTTACGGCAAGCCCACATTCTACCAAAAGATCTAGGGTATTGTAAATAGTGGCCCGACTGATGGTATAGCCTTTATTTCTCATCAGTAAAAATAGACCTTCTACATCGATATGCTCATCTTGGGGAAGTGCATAAAGCTCATCGATAACTGAAAACCTTTCAGGGGTTTTTCTGCTGCCTTGCCTAAGAAGGAAGTTTTCAAAAATTTTCTTTGCTTTTTCTGACAAGGATTTTTCAGCCATATAGATAAAATGATTCTAAAGATTAAAGATGCAAGAATTTAATTTTTTTTCAAAAGCTTTCTAGCATTAACGGCTTATTTGCGATCATTCTAAATTATATATAAAATATACCGGATGAAATACGTTGGAAATAACATATACCTGTGAAAATTAAGTCATTATTAAACATAATCTCAGGATTTATATTATATTAAAATTCCCAAAGTAACTTACTCATTTATGAGGCCATATGTAATATCACTGTTTTTTATATTTTTGATCAAAGTTTCCAGTATATATGCACAAATACCGGGATTCTTCATGGAGGGCAAAGCCAACCGCGTGGAAATTCCTTTTATGGATTACAGTGATATAATAATAATCCAAGTCTCGATTAATAATTCCCTTCCCATCAATTTCTTATTGGATACAGGTGTAAAAGCCAATTTACTCTTTAGTAAAACGTTGGGGGATGAATTGGATCTATTTTATACCCGAAAGCTCAATTTAATGGGTGCAGATGGCAAAACTATTCTATCAGCATCCATATCTCCCAATAATAGCCTAAATATCGGACCACTTAAGGGGATAGCTCAGACACTTCTGGTTTTAGATGAGGATTTTGTAAGTCTTGAAAAAGTGCTAGGGATACCGGTTCATGGTGTGATAGGAAATGAGTTTTTTAAATTTAATCCCGTGAAAATTGATTATGATAGAAAAATTATAACTTTTTATAAATCTACGGCTTTAAGAAGGCGACCATTGGGCTATAAGAAAATTAAATTGGAGATGATTAATTCCAAGCCTTATATCAAAACCATTATCAATCAAAGCGATGGTTCTGTTCTAAATGCCAAGTTATTGATCGATACAGGTGCAAATCACAGTTTATTACTTAATCTTGAAACTTCAGATCAGATCGTTTTGCCTGATCAAGTGCTGGAAAGTGACCTTGGCACATCCTTAGGAGGAGATTTAACCGGGGTGATAGCAAGGGTTCCACAGATGCGAATCGGCAGATTAAGGTTTAAAAAAATTACTGCTTCCTTTCCGGATGAAACGGAATTTTCTGATATCATTTTAGAAACGGGAAGGCAAGGGACCATAGGGTCTGATATTCTGAGCAGAACAAAAATAATATTGGACTATACCCGAGAGCAAATGTATATTCGCAGGGGAGAAAAGTACAATGCTCCCTTTGAATTCGATATGAGCGGTATTACAGTAAGAATGTTACCTTCTTCGGAAAAAAGATTTTATGTACATCATCTTAGAGAAGGATCACCTGCAGATAAGGCGGGAATTAAGTTAGGAGATGAAATAGCAAGTGTTAATAACATACCCGTAGAATTTTGGGAACTTACCGGCATAACTGAGCTTCTACGAAGTAGAGATGGGAAAAGAGTTAAACTTGATGTCATAAGACAAAAAGGGGAGGTTACCTTATTCCTGTCTAAGAATATCACCCTTCGGAGGCAGATTTAAAATAAAATAAAAATCCCTATCAATTAAAATAATATATAAATTTTTAGGTTTTAATTGCTATCTAAAATTTTTTATATATTTTATTTATTATTTAAAGATAAAAAGATAAATAGCTTACTTTTGGCTATTATATGCAAATATTATTTGAACATGTCGGAAAAGGCTGATTTTAAAATCGAAAATATACTTCTTACGCTCAAAAAACATATTAATCAGACTTTTGAGGTGCTTTATTTTTCCTCCGAGATAGAAAATTTTTTATTAGAAAATGAAAATGTAGCAAATACTTTATTTTTCGAAAGGCTATTTCCAGGTCTAAAAAGACCGATTATGGATTTTTTCTTTTTGATGATGGGATCTAAAAATAAAGTTTTAACACCGTTTTTGACTAATAATCATCAGTTTCAATTTGTACAGATAGAAGGATGTGTAATAGCCCAAGAAGATAAATCGTATCTAATTAATATATTAATTTCAGATAAAAATCCTGCTTCAGAGATAAATTTAGCCTGGTTGGTAAATTTTTCAAAACAAGAATTTTACAGTTATTGTAAAAATTTCAGTGCAGCTAATTTAAAAGAAATCAGTTATCTCAAATGCTTTCTCATGGAAAGGTTTAACTTTCTGGATGAGACCAGTCTTGAGAATTTTTTAAATGAAGAAAAAGATGGGAAGTTTGAAATATTCTCAAAACAACTGTACCTGAATAAGGAAAAATTGGCTAATGGATATTACCTCATATCCTTAACTTTTAGCAAAACTACAGAGGGTGACCTTACCATAGTAGACCTGGAAAGTTACGATCAAGTAATTAGACAGTATTCAGGGTCAATTTATTATGAACATCAGGCTGGGAAAAAAGACGTAAAGTGGTCTGGGGCGACATTGCAGCTGCTAGGATATACGCAGAATGAAATGAATCAGATTACTATGCTGGATTGGCTAGAATTGATACATCCAGAAGACAGAAACTCTATCGTTATAGGCTTTGAAAGTGACAAAAATCTGGATGGTGCTTTAGAGGTGGTCTATAGGATCAAGCATAGAAATGGGGATTATATTTATGTACATGATGTAGCTAAGCCATTTTTTAAATCAGAAACGGGTAAGCAGATTATATTAGGGACTATTAAAGATGTGTCCGCTCTTAAAAAAGTGGAAAATGACCTTCTGGAAAATAAATCAAAACTGAATGAGCTAACCGGGGTAGTGCCTGGGATGGTTTATATGATGAAATACCATCCGGATGATACCCACCATTTTGTTTTTGTAAGTGAAGGGGCTAGGCAGCTTTTTGAGGCAGATCCTGAATTAATACGGCAATCAGAATTTAATCTCATAAAGCATATTCACCCAGAAGACCTTAATCAAGTATTAGAAGCCGATAAGTATGCTTATAAAAATGATGTAAAATTTGAAAGCCAATTCAGAATAATCACTCCTTCCGGAAAGGTAAAATGGATCTATGGGGCTTCAAGTAGACTACCCCAATACGATAAGGAATCAGTATGGGCAGGTTTTTTTATTGATATAAGTTATACTAAGAAAAAAGAGGAAGAGGCAAACTATAATTTTCAAAGATACAGGGCACTTTTTGAAGACAGTCCGCTTGCTATCCTACAGTTTGATAGGGAAGGAAGAATATTGGGAGCGAATAAGAATTTCTTAAAAATGATGAAGCTTCGGGAAGAAGCAGAAATTTTAAGCCTTAATCTAGATTCTGAGCTTTCAGGAATGCCTATTCACCAAATATATAAGGATAGTATAGAGAAAGGTATGGCTTTTTATGAAGGCCCTTTTACCTCGCTGATTAATCAAATACCTTTATTTATAAGAGTTACATCCACTGCCATAGACAAAGGTGAAAGTTTTCAGGCGATTATAGAAGAAGTTTCTGAACAGGAATTTTTTCAAAACATACTAAATAAAGTAGCTGATCTATCTACTCGCTTAAGGGGTCAGGAATTTTTCGAACATTTATGTGAACTGCTTACCTATAGGTTTAATATTAAATATTGTTATATAGGTCAGTACAGTATAGATAAGCAAGCTATTGAAATTTTAGCAATGGCCAAAGACGGCAGAAATCAAGAGCCTTTTACATATGAGCTGAAGAATTCTCCATCTGATGAAATGCTTAAAGATCCGGAATCCAATTATAAGATCATACCCAATAATGTAGGTAACTATTATCCAGATGATTCTATCATTCAACAATATAACATTCAATCATATGGAGGAATATCTTTATTGAATGCTGCTCACGAAAAGGTGGGTATTTTAGCTTTTTTGGACGAAAAACCTTTAGAAAATCAGCAGAACTTTGGTAAGATTCTTCAAATTCTAGGTGATAGGATAGGTGCAGAACTCCAAAGGCAAAAATATGAGCAGGAACTGCTCCGTACCAACAAACTTCAGGAAACGATTCTTAACGGATCAGATTACGCCATATTCTCACTGGATGAGGAAATGAGAGTAAATCTAATTAACCATAAAACACTCGAGTTTTTTAATATAAATGATAAAGACAAGTTATTGGATGTAGGTTTGATCAGTGGCGGTAATACCAGATCGCTCAAAGAGCTTATATTAAATTCATCCAACCAAAAAAATAAAGCTGATTATTTCCTTCTCCCGATGAAAGGAGGAAAAGATAGAGAACTCAAATTATCCTTTATATCTATACAAGAGCCGCAAAATGATAATCCAACTTATGTGGTTTTTGCGGATGATATCACAGATAGGACTGCTGCTGAGAAAAAACTACAGGAATCTGAACAACTTTATAGGAGCATAGCTGAGAATTTTCCAAAAGGTACAGTAGATGTATTAGATAAGAACCTGCGCTATATCTATACGGAGGGAAAAGAGTATCAAGTTTTAGGATTGAATCCCAAAGATCTAATAGGTTCCTTCCATCTTTTAAAATATGAAGCGGAAGTAGCTCATGAAGCGAAAGACCATTTGGCGGATGTACTCAATGGTAAAACAGTGATGTATGAAGTGACCTATGGTGGGCAGCATTATTTAAAAAGTGGGGTGCCTTTATACAATGCAGCTGGCAAAATCGATAGGATTCTTTTAGTGACTCAAAATATCACTGATTCTAAAAAATCGGAAAAGGAAAGAGAGAAATTGATTAAGGATTTGAAATCTCATAATGAGGAACTACAGCGTTTTGCATATATCGTTTCCCATAATCTTCGAGCACCTATAGTAAATATATCCGCACTTTTAAATCTCTATAACGAAGAAAACCCAGCAGATATAGAAAATGAAGAGGTGATAGAGCATTTAAAAATATCTACAGACCTGCTCAGCTCTACGCTGATGGATCTAATAGAAGTGGTTTCTATAAGGAAACAAAAGCTGCCAAAGGTGGAAAGTCTAAGTTTTCAACATGTACTTCATAATGTAGAGAGAAGCTTACATCAACAGATTACGGAATCCAAAGCAATAATAACCACGGATTTCGAAGATGTCGTCGAGATAAATTATGTTTATTCGCATCTGGAGAACTTCTTTTTGAATTTTTTGACAAATGCTATCAAATACAAGCATCCTGAAAGAGATCCAGTTATCCACATCAGTGCTTACAAAATGGGTGAATACCATGTTGTCTCGTTTTCCGATAATGGTATAGGATTGGATCTCGAAAGATATGGGGATCGCCTTTTTGGGCTTTATCAAAGATTTCATTCCCATGTGGATGGTAAAGGGCTGGGACTGTATTTAGTACGTGAACAGATCCGGGCTTATGATGGAGACCTCACTGTAGAAAGTGCTGTGGGAGAGGGTACTACTTTTAAAGCCTATCTAAAAAATATGAGATACTCTCCTTCCCTTGAAGTAAACGAACCCGCAAATCAAGATTAATAATAACTTAATTATTATCATTTTCGTATTGGGTAATTAGTAAATTTGCAGGAAATTAATCCAAGATGAAGAAAGCGATAATACCAATTGCCATCATAGCCATAATAGGGCTATTTATTTATACCAAATCGGTGGCTACATACAACCAGTTTGTACAGAAAGAAGAAACTATCAATGGGCAATGGGCCGAGGTAGAAACCCAATACCAGAGAAGGGCAGATCTTATTCCTAATCTTGTATCTACTGTCAGAGGCTATGCAGATTTTGAGAGAGAAACGCTGGAGGGAGTGATTAATGCCCGAGCTAGAGCTACTTCTATCAATGTAGATGCTAATGATCTTTCTCCAGAGCAAATCGCAGAATTCCAGCAAGCACAGGAACAGTTATCTGGATCCTTGAGCCGATTGCTGGTATCAGTGGAAAGGTATCCCGAATTAAAAGCCAATGAAAACTTCAGAGATCTTCAAGCTCAGCTCGAAGGCACTGAAAATCGTATATCTGTAGCAAGAAGAAACTTTAATCAATCTGTGCAAGCTTATAATGCTGAATTGAGAACTTTTCCCAATAATATCTATGCAGGATGGTTTGGCTTTGAGCGTAAAGGTTATTTTGAGGCATCAGCGGGAGCAGAGCAAGCCCCTACAGTTGAATTTTAAATAATATGGCAGAAAAATTATTTTCTAAAGAGGATAGGAAGATTATCATTGATGCTATAAAAAATGCGGAGCAGGAAACTTCTGGTGAAATCCAGGTACATCTGGAAAGTCACTGTAAGGGTGATGTCCTAGATAGGGCAGCAGAAGTGTTTGAGCTATTAAAAATGCACAAAACACAATATAGAAATGCGGTGTTGTTTTACCTGGCTACTGATGATCATAAATTTGCCATACTGGGAGATGCAGGAATCAATGCAGTAGTTCCCGAAGATTTTTGGGAATCTATTAAGGAAGAAATGGTGGGTCATTTCAAAAATAGAGAGTTTACTGAAGGGCTTAGAAAAGGTATAGAGCTATCTGGCCTGCAGCTAAAAACACATTTTCCTTACGA
>DATHVH010000198.1:0-29334 GCA_035461405.1 Anditalea sp. | reverse complement strand
AGATGCATTTCTAGATCTTGTAAAAGAGGAACAAAAATCCCTGCCCCATAAATCTTATCCTATAGATCATGCTAGCTATGAAGCTCTCCAAACGCTTCCAGATCCAGAAATACCTGCAGTAGATGAACCAACTAATTTAGGATACGAGCAGTGGAAACTGACCAACGTGCTTCCTCAAAAACAAGAGGGTTTTGTAAGTATTGGTATTAAGGTATTGCTGGGGGATTTTTATCTTGACCAGGCAAGAGCACTTGCTGATCTGGTAAAAATATACGCAAATAATGAAATTAGATTCACTTTGCGCCAAAATATCTTAATTAGAGATGTAAAAAAAGAGCTTATTCCGCATTTCTATCAGGAACTTAGCAAAATAGGTTTAGCTGATTATGGTTATAATACCCTCGGCGATATCACCGCTTGTCCAGGTACTGATACCTGTAATTTAGGTATTGCCAGTAGTACGGGTATTGCAAAAGTGCTAGAAGAGGTAATTATAGAAGAGTATCCACATTATTTGTTTAATAAAGATCTTACCATCAAGATCTCTGGATGTATGAATGCCTGTGGGCAGCACAATATGGCAGCCATAGGCTTTCAGGGAATGTCTATCAAAGTTGGAAATTCCGTAGTACCTGCACTTCAGGTTTTATTGGGCGGAAGGATCCTTGGTAACGGTGAAGGTGTATTCGCGGATAAAGTGATAAAAATCCCAAGTAAAAGAGGCCCTCAGGCGCTTCGAGTACTATTGGAAGATTTTGAAAACCATGCAGCGGATAAAACATTCCCTCAATATTATGATGATCAAGGACAAAAATATTTCTATGACATATTAAAACCATTGTCTTCCACAGATGATATAGTGGAATCTGACTATATTGATTGGGGAAATAATGAAACTTATGTAAAAGAAGTAGGAGTTGGTGAGTGTGCCGGTGTAGTCATAGACTTGGTGTCTACCTTACTGTTAGAAGCAAGAGAAAAATTGGCAGTGGCCGAGGATAGTCTATCTGAGCATAAATATGCAGACAGCATCTATCAAACCTATACTGGCTTGGTAAATGGCGCAAAAGCACTATTGCTATCTGAAGGTATCAGCACAAACTCATATGCCAGTATAATAAGTCAATTTGATGATGCATTTATTGTTACTTCAAAACTGGACTTGGGAGGAACTTTCAGTGAGATCACTTATCAGATGAAAGAGAATGAACCTACGGCTGAATTTGCCAATGAGTATCTACAGAAGGCTATGGAAGTATTCCAGCATATGAACGAATATAGAGGGAAGGAGGTGAATGCATGACGGATCAAATAAAACCAAAAGTAACATTAGTCGGTGCTGGTCCGGGAGATCCTGAACTAATTACATTCAAAGGTATATTGGCTTTAGGTAAAGCCGATGTAGTCCTTTATGATGCCTTAGTAGACAAAAGTCTGCTAGACCATGCACCTGATTCCGCCTTGAAAATATATGTAGGCAAACGTAATAATAGCAAGAGAAATCCCCAGGATGAAACCAACAGGCTTTGCGTATACCATGCACAGAAGCATGGTCATGTAGTGAGGCTTAAAGGCGGCGATCCATTTGTATTTGGTAGAGGAGCAGAAGAGATAGATTATATAGAACAATTTGGTATAGAAACAGCAGTAGTACCTGGTATCACTTCCAGTATATCTGTACCTGCGGCTGCCGGTATTCCAGTGACCAAACGTGGAGTGTCAGAAAGCTTCTGGGTGATCACAGGGACTACATCATCAGGTAAAATGTCCTCAGATCTGTACCTTGCCGCACAATCCACTGCCACAGTGGTAGTATTGATGGGAGTCAATAAATTAGCTCAGATCGTTAAGTCATTCAATGCAGTTCATCGGGGTGAAACACCCATAGCTATCATCCAAAGTGGAACAACGAAAGAAGAGAAAGTGGTTGCTGGCATTATTGATGATATTGAGGACAAAGCAGTAGCGGCAGGAGTCGGCACTCCGGCTATCATCATCATAGGTGAAGTGGTAAGAGAAAGCCCTCGATTGATGGAAGTCTACAGAGAAGTGGCGTATGCTGAAAGCCGGGTCGCCTGAAAATAAAACTCTATTCACCCTTAAAAAAATATATTATGAATGAGTTGTTTCCTATATTCTTAAAAGTGAACCAATTAAATGTGCTATTGGTAGGTGCTGGTTTAGTGGGGTTTGAAAAATTAAGCTTTATGCTTAAATCTAGTCCCCATGCGCATGTGACAGTAGTTTCGAAAGAGATTTCAGAAGATGTAAGGGAACTTGCCGAAAAAGCTAAGAACGTCACATTGATCATAGATTCCTATGATGAGAAATACCTTGGCGGAAAACATATAGTAATAGCAGCAACAAATTTCCCTGAAATCAACAAACAGATTCACCACGAGGCAAAGGAAAGATACCTATTGGTAAATGTAGCAGATACTCCTCAATACTGCGATTTCTACCTTGGAGGAATAGTGACAAAGGGCAACTTGAAAATCGCTATCAGTACCAATGGAAAATCACCGACTACAGCTAAACGGCTGCGCCAGTTGCTCGAAGATGTCCTTCCCGAAGAAATCAATGACCTTCTGGACAATCTAAACGCCTACCGTGATACTCTTAAAGGTGACTTTGAGTATAAGGTAAAGGCAATGAATGATATTACCGAGATTTTAGTCGAAAAGGGAAAGGTGGTTTGATATAACCCTTTTTTCTTGGAGATAATATCAATAGAGAATTTATTACATCAACTCCTCCATCGTCCTCACCGGAATATCCTTTCTATCCAGATCCTGTAACAGCATTCTGTCATTTTTATAGGCATACCCTTCATCGGACAGTTCCCATATCAATGGAGCCAGGTTTAGGACTGTAGCCTTGCATCCCTGCATGATAGCAGCCATGTTACCAGTTCCTTTGCTCAGCGCCGCCTCATTTTCTATCTCAAATGGTCCATTAAACCCTTTTTCGTTAAGCGTGTTGATAAAGCTTCTCCAATCCATACTGTCTCCAGCTCCAAAGCCGGGTAGGGTGGCTTCATAGTGATGACGGTCCCAATTGCTTTTTGTAGTAGGTACTCCTGCCTTATCAGCCAAATCTTGACCTACTTTATGCATAGGATACATGTTTCCCCAAAAAACATTGTTCCCTTTACGGGTTGATTTTACATGTATACGCTTCAATCGAGAGATATCTGTATGTCGAATTACTTCGGCAGGATCTACGTGTTGCCATACATCGTGGGATGGATCATAGATCTCTCCATGAGCCTTGCTGGGAATCAGCTCGTACATTAATTTGCGGGCAGCCAAAACTCCAGGCAAATTATTGAATGTACTGTTTAGACCTGCAGATCGCCAACCTTCCATGGGACAGTTTTCATACATAATAGTCACTCCCAGGTCTTCGGCATAGCTAATGATCGGCGTAAACACCTTTACATATTCCTCCAGGTTTTTTTCAAAGCCACCATCCTGCATTCCCAATTCATGATTATAACCGACAAATGTCCCCACTTTGACATCATTCTCATCGCCTCCCATCAGATAAGCCATCCTTATCAATTTCAGCAGGTGATTTTGATTTTTGATCTTTTGATCCTCATCCCCTCCTATCAAATTATCAAAAGCACCTATAGAAAGTTGGAGATGGGCTGCATTAAATTTATGAAGTAAATTTCTGGCGATATCGGGAGTGAAATTATCATAATCCAGATGGGTGGCCACAAAATCATCTCGTGTTCCATCCTTTCTGAAAACACAAACATCTAATCCCTGTACTCCTACTATTTTAGCTTTTTCTATCACTTGATCCAAGTTTAAATGGTCAAATGCAGAGGTCATGATCCATATCGGGTTATTCATTTTTGGTTTAGTTTGGTTAAAGTCATAACCTAAAGATAAAAAATACTGATCGTTGCTCAAGTGGATTTTGGTGTAAATGTTACATATTTCATATGCCCATATTTTTAGTTTTAGTAATATCAAATATCGGAAACATTAGCAACTGAAATTTTCTTATCTTGTAGAAAATAAACTTTAAATAAATGAAAAATCATATTTACAGTGGTTTACTAGCTGGTGGGATAATTTTAGCCAGCGCATCTTGTTCTGAAAACCAGAACAATACGCCACCAAACATGGAAGAAACAAATGTGCCAACAGAAGTCAACTTTTCCGTAGACACGTTATATTCAGAATTGGAAAACCCTTGGGGTATGGTATGGCTGGAAGATGGACGAATGCTCGTAACAGAAAGAAAAGGTGAAATTCTAATATTTGAAAACGACGAATATACCGGCAATAAAATCCAAGGAATGCCTGATGTATATGCCCGCGGTCAGGGAGGCTTATTGGATATTCAGCTTCATAAAGGCTGGGTATATATAGCTTATGCCCAACCTATGTCTGGTGGTGGTGCTACTACCATCATGAGAGCAAAGGTAGATGGCAATAATTTAGTGGATCAGGAAGAACTGATTGTAACCACTCCTGCTACCAGTGCAGGTGTCCACTTTGGGTCTAGGATCGTGTTTGACAAAGATGATTATCTTTATTTTAGCTCTGGTGAGCGGGGTACTAAAGAAAATGCACAGGACCTCACCAATTCGCACGGAAAAATTCACAGGATAAATCTGGATGGAAGCATTCCGGATGACAATCCATTTGTAAATGAACCAAATGCAATAAAATCCATATGGACTTACGGCAATAGAAATCCTCAAGGAATGGTCTATGATGAAGCTAACAACCGTATCTGGCAGCATGAGCATGGGCCTAAAGGAGGAGATGAGCTAAATTTAGTAGTGAAAGGAGAAAACTATGGCTGGCCGGTCGTTTCTTATGGTATAGACTATGATGGAAGTACTATAACGGATATCCAGGAAAAGGAGGGAATCAAATCCCCGGTACATTACTGGGATCCATCCATAGCACCATGTGGTATGGCTTTGGTTACCAGTGATAAATATCCTGCATGGAAAGGTGATTTATTGATTGGCGCTTTAGCTCATCAGCATGTAGCCAGGGTTACTTTGGACGGAACTTCTTTCGACTCTGAGGAAAGATTACTTCAAGATATCGGTCGGGTAAGACATGTAGCACAGAGTCCTGATGGCTTTATCTATGTGATTACTGAAAGTCCTGGTTTATTGGTCAAGCTAATTCCAGAAAATTAAAGTGCCCAATCTCAGGCGTGGCGTAGACGGAAATCCCCTATCCGCGGCAATCAATATTCTGAGTATTATTTTAATACTTCGTATCAAAAAAGCATAAAAAAGGCGGAGAAGTTTCTCCGCCTTTTTTTATGTTAATACATTATGTTAAAATTTTTAGAAGGTATACCTCACAGAAAGAGCAAATCCATCTCCCCAAAATTGAGTATGTCCAATAACATCGAAAGCCGGCTTCCAGTCCAAAGAAAGGTTTAGCGGAATTTCAACAAATGTATATTCAAGCCCTAATATACCATCTATACCTACAGTAGTATAAGACCTGTCTCTGTCTCCCCAATCTCTTCTAGCGTTAGCATTATAAAAACCTACGTGAGCACCCGCACCATAATACCATCTAAGTCCCCTGGCTTCTCTGATATCACGATGTACTTCGAGCAAACCAGTTACCATAAGTCCTCTCCATCTGCTGTGGATAAGTCCTTCAAATGCTACCGCATCAGATAGAAAATGTTTGATAGTGACTCCTCCACTGTTTCCAGCCCTAAGTCCTACAGCTGTGTTATAATCCTGAGCCATTGCATTTTGCCCTAGGCTTAATCCGGCCATCATGATGATGGCAAACATGAATTTCTTAATCATCATATTGTAAAATTTAATCATTAAATAATAAGTTTTTTAAAATAAATAAACTTGAGTGGCAGTAAAACAAATATCCAATTTTATGTCATGAACCTCTGAAGGTATGACCTTTTCTGGTGGAAAGAAAGAGACTCCTGCCTTTAGTACCTGTTGGGGCAGTGATTCCAGAAACCTGTCATAAAACCCCATCCCATAGCCTAAGCGATTTCCTTCCAAATCATATGCCAAAAGTGGGATTAAAACCATTTGTATATTCTCTACACACACTTCCTCCCGCAATACAGGCACGGGGATGCCAAATTCATCTTCCTTAGTATTTAAAGGCGCTAGTAATTTAATAGTCGCCATATCCTGGGTTGTAAAATCTGTAACAGAGGTATATAAGTTTTTGTCTGCTTGAAGTAATTTTTCTATTAGAGGAAAAGTATTGATTTCATTTAGCTTTTTAATAGGTAAAAATATATGGATATGTTTTATATGGGAATGATCCCTAAGATAGTCCTCTACTTGACGAGCTATGGATAAAGAAAGTGATGAGCTCTCTTCTGGAGTGATCCTCTTTCTCTTCGCTCTGTAATTATTTCTCAGATCAGATTTTGTTTCCATCAGATTTCAAAATTACAAATCGAAAATCTAAAGGATCGAATAAATCCAATAGGTCCTGAACAAACTCTTCATCCTCAAGGTAAAACTTCAAAAAATTTTCAAATCTTTCTTGAGGTATTCCTTCAGGAAAAAGACTGTTTTTAATGGCTTCCATTTTCTTAATAGAGTCATCGTAATTTTTTTCTTCAGCTCTTCGGATTTTTTTGGAGAAGTGATTGATGATCTTATCGATCCTTACCTTCATGCTTTCGACGCTATGTTTCAGGGTCATGTCCACTTTGGCCACATCTGTTTTTATATTGTCGATTACTTGGTTTATCTTTTCTTTTTCAGAAACTAAAAATAAATCCAGATCTGAATGCTGTTCAATATATTGTTTCTTCCAGGTAACAAAATCATGAAATAATTGCTCATTGCTCAGCCCAAGACTCTCAATTTTTCTATTAGTATTTTTATCGATCACCACAGCAAAGTTTCTAGGAATCAACAAAGGGAAATCAGTATTATAAAAATCAAAAACACTTTTTAATTGTAGCCAGTATACCACTTCAGCAGGGCCTCCTAAATATGCGAGGTTAGGGAGAATCGTTTCTTGATATAACGGTCTCATCACTACATTTGGACTAAATTTCTCCGGTGTCGAAGAAATAATGTTTTCTATCTCTTCTTTTGAATAGCGCAGCTCCGTATTGGCTATCTGAAATTTACCTTCATCTTGAATGATCCTTTCTCTTAATCCCTTATCCAAATAAAAAAAATTAATTTCACGAGGGAAAATTTGAGATTTATAACCTAATTTCTCGAGAGATTCTGTGCTTTTCTGTACCAATTCATTGGCTTTCATCTCAAAGAGATCAGATTTTATTACAGAAGTAAATAGTTTCTTTAGCTCCCTATTATTTCCGTCTACTACTACCAACCCTTTCTCTCCAAATAGATAGTGAACATATTTCATTACAGCTTCTCCAAGATTTTTTGATCCAAGGTAAGCCTCTTTAAAAAATGGGGGTATAAATCGATGCTCTTTAAGTAATTTTTTTAGATTATCATCAATTTCAAACTCGCCCACTGCTCCCTGCTGCTCTGACTCCCAGGTATACTTTACACCGTCTAATCTAAAATGGTTGATCTCTGCAAAATCATGATCTTCCGTAGCCATCCAGTACACCGGAACAAAATTATAACTTGGATATTCCTTCTTAAGTCGTTCTGCCAAGTTAATAGTAGATACTATTTTATAAATAAAATAAAGTGGCCCAGTCATCAGGTTTAATTGGTGGCCGGTAGTGACAGTATAGGTGTTACTTTCCTTAAGTAATTGGATGGATGAAGGATCAATACCTGCGGCAATATATTGGCTTTCCAATACGTCTACTAATACTTGCCGGTTTTGTTGTGGAAAACTTCTTTTCTCTATTGCCTCTTTAAAATTTTCAACCTTGGGAAAAAGATTATAATAAGGCTTTAAATTTTCATTTTGATTTATATAATCAAGAAAAAATGTAGAAAACTGTCCGGTACATTCCGGATCTATAGAAGTTTTAAGCATGAGTTTTAAAATTCAGGAATTTAGCCATCAATATGTGACCACTAACTTTCAATAATAGGTTAAAGTTCGCAAAATTCCTGTAATTACAGCAATGGTTTTAATACTGTTTAATCTTATCAAAAATTATGTAAAGCATATGGATTCGCAATAGGTTATTTTTGTACAGTAAACCATAAGCCATGAAAAAAGAAATCCCAGTTACCGGCATGAGTTGCGCAGCATGTGCTATCAGTGTAGAAAACGCGCTTAAAAAGCATCCCGGGGTAGCTTCGGCATCAGTCAATTATGCTACTCATTCCGCCCTCGTGGAGTCAGTTCATGATATGGACCTGAAAGGGATGAAGGATGTGGTCCAAAATGAAGGATATGATCTGATTATCGAAGATATAGAAGCTGATGAACTTGAGCACTTGAAAGAAAAAGAGTACAACAAGCTTCGATTTAATACCATTGCTTCGGGCATACTTGCATTTCCGGTTTTCATGATCGGTATGTTTTGGATGCATATGCCTTATGGAAATGAGATCATGTGGTTGCTCACTACTCCAGTCCTCTTATATTTTGGTAGATCTTTCTTTATAAATGCATACAAGCAGGCGAGAAATCTGAAAGCCAATATGGATACCTTGGTAGCCTTGAGTACAGGTATCGCCTATGTATACAGTACCTTTAATACGTTTTTTCCTGAATGGCTGCTGAGCAGGGGCTTGGAGCCACATGTTTATTTCGAGGCTGCGGCTATTATTATATTTTTTATTCTCCTGGGGCGGCTAATGGAGACAGGTGCCAAAGCAGGAACTGGAGAAGCGCTGAAAAAACTTATGGGGCTTCAGCCAAATGAAGTTACCGTCACAAAAAACGGTGAGGAGATAATAAAAAAAACGGCAGAAGTACAGATAGGCGAAGAAATCATCATCAGACCTGGACAGAAAATCCCTCTGGATGGAGAAGTAGCTTCAGGAGAATCATATGTCAATGAAAGTATGCTCACCGGAGAACCCTTGCCTGTAGAGAAAATCATGGGATCAAAGGTATTTGCAGGAACCATAAATGAAAAAGGCAGCTTCACCTTCACTGCTACGCAAGTAGGGAAGGACACCCTGCTAGCCCAGATAATAGAACGGATCAAAGAAGCACAGGGAAGTAAAGCCCCGGTACAATACTTGGTGGATAAGGTTGCCGGCATATTTGTGCCTATAGTCTTGGTGATTTCGCTAATTACGCTGGTGGTGTGGGGATTTTCCGGAGTGGAGGATAGCTGGCTGAGGGGGATGTTGTCAATGATTACAGTACTCGTAATAGCCTGTCCCTGCGCGCTCGGGCTGGCCACTCCTACCGCAGTCATTGCGGCTATAGGAAAAGGAGCCAAAATGGGAATACTTATCAAAGACGCTGAAAGCCTAGAGCAAGGCAAAAAAATAGATACATTATTGCTAGATAAAACAGGGACTATCACCGAAGGAAAGCCCCAGGTGATCGAAACCTTTTTTGAAGGGATAAATGAGGAACAGGTGGGTGGAATACTCAAGTCCATCGAAGCTAAAAGCGAACACCCCCTAGCCTTGGCAGTAGTAGATCACTTTAAGGCCTATAGCTCGCAACCTATTACATCATTCCATTCCCATACCGGCAATGGCGTAAGCGCCCAGCTGGATGAAGACAAATACTGGCTAGGCAAAGCGAAATGGTTAGAATCACAAGGGATACAATCAAACGAAAGCCTTAAATCACGGGCTGATTCCCAATTGGAGCAAGGTAAAATTGTGATATTTGTAGCGCGAAACGAAGAGATGATCGGTTTGATCACCATAGCAGACCCAATCAAAAAAAGCTCTATGACCGCCATTGAGAAACTGAAAAATCAGGGAATCAAGGTACATATAATTTCCGGAGATCAAAGCAGGACTGTGGCACATATCGCACAGGAACTGGGGCTGGATGATTATCAGGGAGAAATGATGCCAGAGGATAAAGCAAATTATGTAAAATCGCTCAAAGAAAAGGGGCACCGTGTAGCCATGGCAGGTGACGGAATCAATGACAGTGAAGCCCTCACGCTTTCAGATGTCAGCATTGCAATGGGACATGGGTCAGACATAGCCATGGATGTGGCCAAAGTCACCCTCATCCACTCCGACCTCATTCAAATCCCCAAATTCCTGGACTTGTCAAAAAAAGCAGTCACCATTATCCATCAAAATCTGTTTTGGGCATTTATCTATAATCTGATCGGAATACCCATAGCTGCGGGGCTATTATATCCAGCTTTCGGATTTCTTCTTAATCCGATGATCGCCGGAGCCGCCATGGCCCTCAGCTCTGTATCAGTAGTTACCAATAGTTTAAGATTAAAATAACCTAAATACATATAATATGAAAGAACTGAAATTTAAAACCAACATCAAATGCGGAGCATGTGAAACGGCGGTCACTCCACATCTCAATAAACTCGAAAATAGCTCTTGGAAAGTGGATCTGCAGCACCCAGATAGAATATTGACCGTAAAGGGAGATACTGAAGAGAAGCAGGTCGTAAAGGCAATTGAAGAAGCGGGTTATACTGCCCAGCCTATTTAGAAAAACAATTTCTGTCCGTTAAGCTTTATTTTATTAAATTTGTTGAAACCTGAACTGCGTTCCCACAAGGGGCGCAGTTCTTTGTTAATTTAAAGCTGATAGATGATAGCATATGAGAAGTTTGTACTGGACAATGGTCTAGAGGTAGTAGTCCATGAGGACCATACCACTAAAATGGCAGTACTCAATATTTTATATAAAGTAGGTTCTCGTAATGAAATCGTGGGAAAAACAGGCCTCGCACATTACTTCGAACACCTTATGTTCGGCGGATCCAAAAATGTACCTTCCTTTGATACAGCTCTGGAGAAAGTAGGTGGTAGCTGCAATGCCTTTACCAATACTGACATTACCAATTATTACACTTCTCTGCCTGCTATAAACCTGGAAACAGCATTTTGGTTGGAATCCGACAGAATGCTCCACCTCAATCTTAGTGAAAAAACAATAGAAACCCAACGGAAGGTGGTGATCGAGGAATTTAAGCAGCGGTATTTAAACCAGCCATATGGCAATGCTTTTCATCTGGTCCGGGACTTGGCATATGATACGCATCCATACAGATGGCCTACTATAGGTCAAAGCATAGTAGATATAGAAAATTATCAGCGTCAGGATGTGGAAGAATTTTTTTATACCCATTATCGCCCGGATAATGCTGTCATGGTAGTCGCAGGAGATGTGACTTTAGAACAGGTTAAGCGGTTTTCTGAAAAATGGTTTGGTGATATACCTGCAGGTAACATTCCTAAAAACACCATTTCAATGGAACCGGCACAACATAAGAAAAAAACTTTTACCATACAGGCTGATGTACCTACAGATGCCCTTTATAAGGTATATCATGTCCCAGGAAGGCTGGAAGAAAAGTATCTGGAATGTGATCTGATCACTGACATATTAGGCTTTGGCCGATCATCGATACTAGAGCAGAAGCTTGTGAAAAACACAGATATTTTTGCTTCCTGCAATGGCTATGTAATGGGCAATGTAGATCCGGGACTGATGGTCTTTAACGGTAAAATGGAAAAAGGTCATACTGCTGAAGAAGCAGAAAAAGCTTTGGATGAGGTGGTGGCAGAATTTCTTAAAAGTGAAATATCCCCCGCAATGCTTGAAAAAGTCAAAAACCAGGCTGAAGCTATGAAGACCTTTGAGGCGGTACAACTTCTTAACCGAGCCATGAATCTAGCATACTATACTCATCTCGGGGATACTGATCTGTACCAAACCGAATATGAAAGAAAAACCGCAATACCGGCAGAAGATATATTGGCAGTCGCCAATGAACTGATGGTAGAGCAGAATTCCTCAGTTTTATATTACAAGAAATCAGAGGAATAAATTGGACTATTGATTAAAGATAAATTATGAATAATTTTAGGATTGGATTCGGATATGATGTACATCAGCTAAAAGAAGGTTATGAATTTTGGCTGGGTGGTATCAAGCTAGCACACGAAAAAGGAGCCGTAGGTCATTCTGATGCAGATGTGCTGATACATGTGATCTGTGATGCTCTCCTTGGTGCTGCAGACCTTCGCGATATCGGATTTCATTTCTCTGATACCGACCCCCAGTATAAAGGCATAGACAGTAAAATCCTCCTGAAAGAAGTGATGAAACTTCTCCGAAACAACGGATACGAACTTGGAAATATAGATACTACTATCTGTTTACAGCTACCAAAAGTAAATCCTCATATTCCTTTAATGAAACAGTGTCTGGCAGATGTGATGGAGGTAGACGCTTCCCAGGTATCTATCAAAGCAACTACTACTGAAAAGCTGGGATTTGTAGGAAGGGAAGAAGGGGTCTCAGCCTATTGTGTTGCTTTGATTACTAAACAAGGAGAATAATGAGTAGGGAAATTAAAATCATTACGACTGAGGATGGCTCCAATTCACTTTATATCCCCTCGCTCAATGAGTCATATCATTCATTTCATGGCGCATATAGGGAATCTATCCATGTATTTCTTCTATATGGACTAGAATATTGGGCAAGCCAAAACAGAAACAAAAAGCCTGTTCGGATCTTTGAAGTGGGTTTTGGCACGGGACTGAATGCGTGGCTTACCCTGATATGGGCTGAGCAAAACCAGGTACCCGTACTTTACCATACCATTGAACCTTTTCCCATCGAAAAAGAGATTTATGAGCAGTTGAATTATACCGGCATGGATGAGAATCTTTCCCATTTCCATCCCTATTTCAGACAACTCCATGAGACTGCATGGGATCAGGGAGGAGTGGTTTCGCAATATTTCAATATGAAAAAAGACCGGACTACACTCGAGGAAGTCCAACTTTATGATGTTGATATAGTATTTTTTGATGCCTTCGCCCCAAGTAAGCAGCCCGAACTTTGGACTAAGGAGATGCTATCCAAGGTGGTAGAAGTAATGAATCCCGGTGCCGTATTGGTCACTTACTGTGCGAAAGCGCAGGTAAGAAGAGACTTAAAAGATTTAGGATTAGAAGTACAAGTTCACCCAGGCCCCCCAGGTAAAAAAGAGATGACAAGGGCTATTAAGCTGGCTTTGAAATAATTACAAAAAAAAATGAGCGACAAATGAACCATATACGATGCATTATCGTATATCAGTTTAAAAATACATTGCTATGAAAATCACAGCCATCGTACCTGACGAAATGATCCGTGAAGCCATGCGATATTCGGAGGCTGATACGGTGACGGAAACTTTAAAAACTGCATTGACTGCTTTTATAGCTAATAAAAAGCTTAAGGAGTTAGGTTCTCATGTTATGGAGGAGCCTCTTCAATTTAAATATTCAGCTAAAACGATTCGAGAGAAAAACAATCTATAAGTAGTATCGAAATATATACTTCTGTATACTTTGACTAAAAACTTGCAGCATTGGACAATGGAAAAAAGATAATTCCTAAATCAGCTTTTTTACTAATATAAAAGCGGAACTAGAAATAAAATGGTGGAATGAATAAAAGACGGCTTAGATCATTTGTCTTTTCTACCTTCTGGGAGACAGAGAAACCTAAGGCTAAAGAATTATAACTTATATATATCGTTGCGGTTAATCACATAATATTTTTTTATAATATGACCTAATAAGGATCTAAAACTTTAAATTTCCATGAAATTAAAATCTTTTATACTTACCCTCTATCTAACTATTATATTTTTTGCACAAAGCTGTACCGAAAAGTCAGATCCAATGTATGATTACCAAGCAACTTGGAAGTGTCATTTTGAAAAGGATTGGACTTATGAATCCACTAGGAGCAAAATAATAGGACATTGGGAATGGAAATACATAAAGTGTTGTGGGGAGACTATAAATCCTTATCAAAACAGTACTGAATCAGAAGGTTTAATAATAGAATTCAATTCTGATGGTACAGGGAAACTTCTGGACAGGGATACTAATGATGAATTCACTTGGGATATTAGATTAGTAGATAACGAATTGTATGGATTTGAAATTATACCCCAAATTCCCCAATTATACGGAAGACTTTTATTATGTGATAATCTTATGATTAGTAACCATAGCTACATAGACGGGGCAGATAATTATTTTATAAAAATTGAAATGCAAAATAACTTAAGATAATACATATTGTGATTATTTGTTACTTTGCTGATATAGCTGACCTGACGAAACAACAAATCTATCAAATAGATTTACTCTAAAATGTTTTCAATGTCTTCTGTTTACTCTAAAACAGAATTCACTGAGAGAATTTTGGATATATTTCTCACTGATCACATTGGATTTTTCTCAATGCACCCTATAAGGTCCTTATTGCTATATTAACCCATCTTAGAATAAATTTATCATTTTTTGTAGTTGATATATCCGAAACATGGATACAAATGAATTCTACAAAATTCGAATTTTGTTGTACTACACTTGACATATTTTATGAAAGATAATTATCCTTACCTGTTAAAATAGCTTACAATTTTTTTAGATACGTATAGAATAATTATCTTTGTCGTATAAATTAATTTACAATTGCTATGGATGCCAAGATCACATTGTCATTTGATAAAAATGTAATCGAAAAAGCTAAGAAATATGCTGATTCACAGAATATAAGTTTATCTAGGCTTACTGAATACATTTATGCACAGATCATTTCCGGAGATTATAAAACTTTAAATGATCTGCCGGTATCGGATTGGGTAAATGCGCTAGCAGAAGGTCAAGCCGAATATAAAACATCACCTTCCAGAAAGAAATTGAAGGATGAATTTTTCAATTCTAAAAAATGAAAATATTTCTGGATGCCAATATTCTTGTATCTGTTTTAAATCAGGAATATCCTCTATTTAGTTTTAGCGCAAGGATACTGGGTTTAGCTGACCATCCGGGATATCAAGTCTACACTTCCCCTATTTGCCTTGCTATTGCTTTTTATTTTTCGGAAAAGAAAAGCGGCTCCAAACTCGCCAAACAGAAACTAGAGCTACTGGTCTCTAGAATCCAGATCACTACTGTAAATCAGGAAGTAGTTTCATTTGCAGTAAATGATAAACGCGTAGTGGATTTTGAGGATGGTTTGGAATATTATTCAGCAATAAAAGAGGGTTGTAATGTGATCATAACTGAAGACCTCAACGATTTCTACTATTCAGAAATCGAAGTACTGGATTGTAGAGGTTTTTTACTGAAATATTTTGGGTAAGAATTTTTATTGATAGAAAGATTAGGTTCTCTTTTTAAAAAATCTGTTTGGGCAGTTATAGCCAGGGGCATTAACCCTGAGCGCTTAGTAGAAATTTTATTTGTAATTTAATTAAGGTGTGTTGATTTGTGATTTCAAAATATCAGAGCTACGCCCCTTTTATCAAATATGTACTAATCTTGCTACAAAGATTAAAGGACTAGGCCCCTCTCATCAATATATAACTGATTTCGCTAAGAAAATTATAGGGCTATCCCCCTTTTGATAATTATGCTAACAAAGATTATAAATTGATTAAAAAAATATATTGAGTAGATTAAACTCAGAATATTTGCCTTATCCCTAGCTAAAAAAAAGCCTCTGGAAAATCCTGAGGCTTTGTACTTCTTTCCTATTACCAAGTCCTCCCTCCACCCGGTCTCATCCTTTGACCTGGTCCACCTTCCTGTCTTTCCTGTGGTTTAAAGTTGCCGATGATATAAGTAAAGCTTAGCATTGCATATCTGGTCAGCACCTGGGTAAAGACATCGTCTATCGCCACATCGGATACATTTCTGGTGATACTGTTATTTTGCTTCAATAAATCAAATACATTTATTTTCAGCTCTCCTTTGTTATCTTTTAAGAATCTCATACCAGCTTCTATGTTCCATAGCCACACAGATTGGTCCAGTCCTTCAGACAAGCCCCGATATAAAGCATTATTGACGGTATTGGCTATGAATAATTTGCCATTGTTTGGCGAGTAGTACATTCTAACTGTGGAATTTTGAATGTAAAAGTTATTGTTTAGATTAGTCTGAAGTGAACTGTTGACGATGCTATAAGTACCAGTGGTGGTGAGTGTAAAATCTACGTCTTTGCTGATGTTGCTAGTCAAAGTTAAACCTTGGCTAAGGCCTATATTATCGTTCAGGTTCAGTTGCTCATTGATAATACCTGGAGTTCTGTTGAAGCTTACGCTGGAGTTCATATTGAAGGTAGACTTTAAAGGCGCTACAGGTACACCGTAGGTCATGAAGAGACGGCTATTGATCTGTCCATTGAGGTTTACAGGTGAAGTTAGCTGCCCTCCTCTTCTTAATATCACTTCTTCACTGATGGCCGTATCCTGCTGCGCTATGAAAGTACTGTTACCTATGAAATTATCTGTCATAGAGGCAAATAAGAAGACAAAGAATGTCCTTGATTTCTCCATATTGATTTTAGACATATTGGCAAAGATGGTGTGGTTATAGCTTTGCCCCAGGTTTGGATTACCGGTTCGCATCTGAAGTGGGTTGGCATTATTTACCACATTCTGAAGCTGTTGGACATTGGGTTCATTGGTACTTGTCCGGTATCTTATCCTATAAGAAGTTCCGTTTTCCTGTCGGTACATAATGTTCATTGATGGCAGGACATTGTGAAATGACCTTTGGAAAGTAGCCTCTACCGGAAATATACTTGCATTGTCAAGGGCTGCATTCTGATAATCCACACTTAAATTCACATTTAGACCTTTATTATTATACCTATAACCTGTACCCGCACGCTGGGTGATAAATCTATTGTCAAACTGGTTACTCAAAGCGGTATCCAATACCATGATTCCTTGTTCTGCTACCAGCTGAAAGGTGCGCTGGTCTGCTGACGATTTGTTATTTCCTATCTGGTAACTCAGCGTACCTATTGCTTTTTCAGAAAGTGGCTCTGTATAGGTTATATTAGTACGGTAGTTAAATCCATCACTTAATGCAAAGGTCTCCTGGTTTAAGGTATCATACGCATTACGGACATAATCCCTATTAGCGGTGATAAGCTCGGTAAATTCATCCCTTTTGTTATAGGCAGTAAAAACATTAGCTGAAATTGTTCTTCCTACTTTATCGAATTTATACCTGTAGGTGAAATTATTTGAGAAATTATAGGAATCAAAATTAGAATCAGAGATTGTCCTCGCCTCACTTAGTGGATCCCGGGCACCTGTCAAGTTTATTGCATCACGATCATTAAAACTTGTATTGGTCTGTCCGGTAAATGACGGAGCAATGATGATGGCATTCTTTTCATTAATGTCATATTCTATCCGGCTATTTACCCGGTGATTATTGCTGCGATTGTTGTTAAGTAGGGATTCCTGATATAGTTGTCTATTATCTCCTGAAAGGATGATCTCTCTATTCGTCAGTTGAGCTACATGATTTTGGGTAGAGTTAAAAAAGTAGCTGGCAGTAAAATTGGTTCGTTCACCCCATTTATCACTGTAATTAAGACCAAGTGAATTAGTAGTGATAATACCATTATCCTGTGGTATGGCAAAATTATTATTTCCACCACCTGGCCGGCCGCCTCCGCCACCTGGGCCTCTACGGCCACCACCACCGCCACCTTCGATACCTACCAGATCCTGTGATGAAAAGTTTTGTTGATTGATATTATTGAAAAGACCTATTACGGAGATTCGCTTATTTCCCTTGAAGAAATTAATATTTCCACCAGCAGAGTAACGGTTATCGGTACCATAACCTCCATAGACTCTACCAAATTGACCATTTCTCTTATCCTGCCGGGTTACTATATTAATGGTACGGGCATAATTTCCGTCATCAAATCCTGTAAGCCTGGACTGATCAGAACGCTGATCCAATATTTCTACTCTATCAATCACGTCAGAAGGAAGATTTCTCAATGCTAGAAAAGGATCATTACCAAAAAACTCCCTGCCATCTACTAGTACTTTTTGCACCTGTTCTCCACGAGCCTGTATCTCTCCATTTTGGATAGTGACCCCCGGTATTTTCCTTACCAGATCTTCAGCCACAGCATTTTCACGTGTCCGGAAAGCGTTCGCGTTAAAAGATGTAGTATCCCCTTTCATTTCACCTACGGGAACCTGACCTTGAAGAACGAATTCATCCAAGAGCTTACTATCCTCCTGCAACTTTAGAGTTCCAAGGTCTAAATTATCTCCTCGGTTTAATGTTTTTCTTATTCTTTCAAATCCCAAAAAAGAAATCTCCACTATCACGCTAGGTACTCGCGGCCTTACTACTGTAAAATTCCCATTTACATCTGTAATAGCAGAAGCAAGAACGGAGTCTGCTGGAGATTTGACCACCACATTGGCGCCGATCATAGGTTGGCCGGTCTCCCCTTCCATTACGGTACCTCTGATTTCCCTTGGGCTTCTCTGCCCCTCCCCACGCTGCTGCGCATTACCAATACCAGCAGTTCCCAATAAAAATAATATTAGGAAAACCCTAATAGTAGAAATATACATATAGCTATCAATTATTGCATCTGAGGTGGAGAGATTAACATTCTTCTTTCCTAACATACAGATGGTTAAGTTACAAAAAGGTAAAATTTAATTTATTAGCTGGAAATTAAAGCCCACAAATGTAGGGTTTAGACCCTAAATGGGTGAAAAAGTTTAACGGGTATGAAGAGTAAATTTTAAAAGGACAATAATCTTTTTAAATGGTTAATTACAGATATGATTATACTACTTTCTGGGACCTATAAAGTAATTGATAGTTAAGCAATTTGAATAAATAAAAAAAATACATCACTCATTAATGTACAAGAGCTCTAAAGTAGATGTACATGAATTTAAACAATTAATATTTGACTTCTTATAGAAAAACCTGATGTAGATACATCAGGTTAATTGTTAAGCGTTAGATAGGATATCCTTATAATTTATGCCCATATGACTGGTGGAGTATTTAACTTCTCCTTTATGAACGAGTATCACTTGGGGTGATTGGTGCATCACATCAAATTCTTCCGCCACTTTATTGGAGATGTCTCTAAAAGAGTGCAGATCCAGATAATAGGGTTTAATGTTTTCCGTTTCTTCTTCTTTCCAATTACGCCTCAATCTGTCCCAAGCCATACTGCTGATAGAGCATGTAGTCGAATGCTTAAATATCAGTACAGACTTATTATGACTTTCATTCTTAATGTCCTCCAATTGTGAAAGACTTTCTAATTTTTCCCAGTTCATATATGTGATGCTTATTATTCTTAAGTTTTTATATTATCCATATCATAACAAAAATAATGCTTACTAATTCCCTTTGATTAAAAAGGATTAGCGAAATGGGAATAGTAATACATGGAACCATCCATTCAATTATGATGGTTTTGATTTGCTTAAGATGCCTTTAACAAAAAACAAGAAAAAAGATAAGGCAATCCACTACCTTATCTATAGCCATTTCGTTATCCTTGTAATCCGAAAATCTTTATACATGAGAAATATATTAATTGCACTTGTTGTCTTATCTTTCATCACTTCCTGCAAAAAAATCAATCCGGACAAACCGAAGTTTGCCGGAGATCCCATAGAACTTCCCTCTGCTACGTCTTCTATCAACTTTCCTCTTGAAATTTCATTTGCTCAATTAGAGAGAAATCTGAATAAAGAATTTCAGGGTTTACTGTTTGAGGAGAGCGGGCTACAGGTGGGCAGTGGCCTTAATACCGACTTACAGGTCACAAAAATGGGAGATGTAAAACTCAGCGGTAAAGGAAACAATGCCCTAAAATTACAGATTCCACTACGTCTAAAGGGAAATTTGAAAGTAGAGAAAAAGCTCTTTGGCCAACCTATATCAACCGCTATTCCATATGATGAAATGCTTAATCCAGAGATAAGTTTCACGCCGGTGATTGGGGAAAATTATGACCTTTCTTTTAAAGATATCACTATAGATGGTTGGGGAAGATCTATGAGGTATGAGTTTCTGGGTTATGCCATAGATTTTGACCCCTTGATCAGAAAGCATCTCCAACGCATGCTTAATGAGCAGCTTAATAATAGCAATTTCAAAGGATTAAGCTTTAGAGGCTTTATGGAAGATGCCTGGAAAAATTTTAGTGAACCTGTTAGATTTGAACAGAACGGATTAGATGGGTATGTCTTTACCCGCCCACATACTGTAAAGGTAGGCAATATATCCACAGTCAATAATATGCTAAGTGTAAACCTAGGGCTAGAAGGGGAAGTTTTTTCTGAAGTAGGTAAAAAACCAACAGCCAGACCTGTAGCACTTCCAAAGATCACCCATAATAATAATTCAAACAACCAAATCAATATCACTTTACCCCTTAGAGTCGGATATGAAGCATTGGATCAATATTTAAATGCTGAACTGGTGGGAGAACCTTTTCCCATAGATAAAAACACCCAACTCATTCCTAGAAAATTTGCTTCACAGAGTTTTGGCGATCGGGCTTTGGTGAAAATGAACTTTACGGCCAAGAGATCGGGAAGAAAGGATATTAATGGAGATATATATCTAGTAGGTAAACCTGCCTATGATCCCCAAAGACAAGCAATTTATTTTGAAGATATAGATTTTGATTTGAACACTAAAAATGTACTTGCAAGTTATGCCGGGTGGCTAAAACAGGGTCAGATCTTATCTCAAATAGAAAAAAGAGCCTACTACCCTATTGGAACATATTTAGATGAGGCCAAGGCCGAAATACAAAAGCATAATCAAATCAAGACCGATTTTGCTTCTATATTGATTAAAAATCCTAAATTGGACGTGTTAGGAATTTATGCTACCGAACAGGATATCCGGTTATACCTTAACTCAACAGGCGGGGTAGATGTACAGGTTAACAATCTATAAATGAAAAATATATTTTTTATTGCCTTTTTATTACTGGCTTTGATGTCAAATCGGGCCATTAGCCAATCTGTTAAACAAACAGAAAACAGAAAACTACGAATGGTAACTGTGGAAAACGGTAAAAAAGCACCTTTGGGAAAATTCGTCGACCAAAGAAGTGAGGAGTTTAATTTTGAAGATTTCCGCGGTAAGCTTGTGGTAGTGGATTTTTGGGCGAGCTGGTGTGGACCCTGTATACAGCAAACACCTTATTTTGAAGCTTTGGCAGAAAAATTCGACGATGAAGAGGTGGTTTTCCTTAAGGTATCCATAGACCAAAAAAAATCATTTTGGCAAAAATATATTAGCGACAAAAATTGGGTGAAAAACAGTTATTGGATAGGTACTGATGAGCAAAATACCATTTATCCATTTGTCTATACTGAATACGATGACAAATCATTTAGAGGAATTGTAACGGCAGTACCCCGATATGTAATCATATCCAAAGAAGGAAATATTATAGATAACAATGCCATTCACCCCAGCCATCCCCGTCTGCAGAAAGATATTAAGTATTATTTGAGGAAGTAGAGTTGGATAGATGTTGGATTACCGAGGTCCGATGAAAGAAAGGACCGAAGACCGAAGAAATAGTACGAAGTGGGAAGTTAAAAGTACGAATAGGTCTTCAGTGTCAACTGTAAACTTTTCTTGATACTAATATCTTGATACTTGATACCAATTTAAGACAATGGGAGTTTTTTGCTATCGACTATTGACTATAAAACTGTCAAATAATATACTCCGAAAAAATAGCCAATAAAGCTGCAAATATGATGATGAGTAACTTCCTTAGCTGAAACCTGTGCTGGGGACTGCTTTCAAAAATAATGGTGGTAGAGATATGGATGAACCCGCCTGCTACCAGGCCAAAAAGTATATTGATGGTTCCTTGTCCTATCAAATCTCCATCATACAACAAGTCTGTAGATAACATGCCCATAGGAGATGCCAGTGCAAATATTATAAGAAGGATAAAAACCATCTTCTTTTTCATTCTTGTGAGCAAGACGGCTGTCAGTGCAAATGCTTCTGGAATTTTATGAATTATAATCCCTATCAATAGGGTTTCACTCCCATGATGATGCCCTGACAGTTCAGGCTGCTTAGATAATAAGGTCCCCTCCAAAAATGCGTGGAGAAAAAGCCCGATCATCAAAGTAAAAACGGTATTCTTTTCCCCACCATGATGATGGTGGATATGTCCGTGTTCTATACCTGAGGACATGAACTCTAGGATCTGCTGAAGTAGAAACCCTAGGAGGATATAAAGGCCCATATAATATGCTGATCCCCTATCAGCAAAAAGCTCAGGGAATATATGCAAAATAGTGATAGAAAAAAGGTATGCCCCAGCAAAGATCAACACCAGCTTGAAGCTGTTTTCATTCCATTTGGGAACATAAAGAGCCACTAAGCCTGCAGATAAAGCTGCTATAAATAAAAGTATAAAGTTAATTATCATGCATTGGTTTTTTGGCGATAAAAATCATCCTATCACTATCATTAATATCAAAATGGTTCAGGTTATAATCACCAAAGACTTTTTCCAGTTTCATTCCTACTTTTTCGAAATAATACTCAAAGTGTTCTTTTCTTAATATCTGCACACGCTCCTGAAAGTAATATTTTTCCCCACTATCCCTTATTATTATCTCCTTAACTATAAAACCATCTTCTATTTTCCTTTTAATATTGAATTTGATTCCATCCACTACTTTTTCCTCTCCTTCTACCAGCTCACTGATTACTTTGTCCGGATTTAGATAATCAATAAGAAAATATCCTCCTGGTCTGAGATTTTCATATGCTGAATTAAATACTGCTAAATTGTCTTCCTCAGAGATAAAATATCCAAAACTGGTAAAAAGGTTAACAATATGGGTGAACCCTCCCTTATAATACACCTCTCGCATATCGTGTACTGCAAAATCAAGGCTGCTATTTTGAAAACTACTGGCAAACAAAATGTTTTGAGGAGATAGATCCAACCCAGTCACATAGCCTCCCTTCTGATTTAGATAGATACTATGCCGTCCCTTTCCACAGGCCAGATCCATAATAGTATCATCTCGCTTCCACCGAAAGTATTGGTATAAATTATCTATAAATTTTTTAGCTTCTATATAGTCTCTGTGCTTATATAGCAGGTGATAGTAAGGAGAATTAAACCAGGTAGTAAACCAATCCTCTTGTACCTCTTTTAATTCATCCATTATTCTATATTCGAGATAAACGGCTTTAAACCTTCACTGACATAAGTGTCTAAATTCCCTTCCTGATCATTAAAGATTAAAAATATTTCAATATTTCCCAGCTGCTGTTGAAGGGATATGGCCTCCTCGGTGCCCATCACCATAAAAGCAGTGGCATAAGCATCAGCAAGCATGCAGTTTTCTGCCAATACAGTGGCGCTCAAAAGGCCATGTCTAACAGGGAAACCTGTAAATGGGCTGATGGTATGTGAGTATTTAATTCCATCGCGTATATAGAAATTTCTATAATTGCCAGAGGTAGCAAGCCCCTGATCCTGCAATGCGATAACGGTATTTAGCTCATCAGCCGCACTTTCTTCATCCGGCTGATTGATTCCTATTTTCCAAAGTTCACCATGTTCATTCACTCCTCTGCCCACCAATTCTCCTCCTATTTCTACCAGCAAATTTATAATCCCTTTGCTTTGTAAAAAGTCTGCTACCACATCTACACCATATCCTTTAGCTATCGCACTGAAATCCAGCTGTACACCTGTTCTTTGCTTTACCACCTGACTCTGATCAAAGCTCACAAGATTAAAATCGACTATTCTTAAGATATCCCTGATTTCTACAGTGTCTTTTTGCTGTGCGCCTTCAGGCCCAAAGCCCCAAATATTGGTCAAAGTACCAATAGTAGGATCAAAGGCCCCTCCCGTCTCCTCAAAAATCTGCTTACTAGCTGCAAGCACTGGATAAAAGAATTCAGATTTTATTTGCAATGTATCATTTCGATTAAACCTGCTTATTTCAGAATCTGGTATATAAGTAGACAGTGACTGATTGAAAGCTACTAGAATAGAATCAATTTCTTCCTTAAAATCTCTACGTTGCTCATCTAAATATACGGCTCTATAAGTGGTACCCATGGTTTGGCCAGTTACCACAATTTTATTAGATTCTTCCGCAGTGGTTGGAAGGTTGGGATCCTGCAGGTTTTTCCTGTAAAGGAAAACAATAAATACTACTAATAATAAGATGATAGAATAGATTATATTCTTCCTTGCGTTATCTCCCATGCTAAATCTAAAATTTCCACAAAGTTAATTTATATTTTCAATAAAGACGATAATTGAAAGATAGAAAGCAAGTGACCACTTTTAAGTTCCTTTCTTGATCTGTGCATTATTCCTATACCCTTTTCTTTATATTTGTAAACCATAAGATGCCGGCCAGCAGGACGACGTATACCCTTATACAGGTGGTAAGAAAAATGAAGGCAGGTTAAAATCCTTATAAAAAATGAGAGAAGATTATTTAAGTGGTGATGGTGAAAGCCTTAGTTCTTCTGACCGGGAGATAGAAAAAGCATTGCGACCGCTGAGCTTTGACGATTTTACCGGCCAATATAAAATACTTGAAAACCTAAAGATATTTGTATCGGCAGCTAAAAAGCGGGGTGAATCCCTTGATCATGTTTTACTCCATGGACCTCCTGGATTAGGAAAAACTACCCTTAGCAATATCATAGCAAATGAATTAGAATCGAATATCAAGATCACATCCGGGCCCGTACTGGATAAGCCATCCGATCTAGCTGGATTACTTACCAATTTGGAAGATGGGGATGTCCTCTTTATTGATGAAATCCATAGACTCAATCCCGTGGTAGAAGAATATCTTTATTCAGCTATGGAAGATTTCAGAATTGACATCATGCTGGATTCAGGGCCAAATGCAAGATCGGTGCAGATTTCCTTAAACCCATTCACCCTAATAGGTGCTACCACCCGTTCCGGTCTACTTACATCACCGCTCCGTGCCAGGTTTGGGATCAATGCTAGACTGGAATATTATGACGCTAAGCTCCTGACTACCATCGTAATCAGGTCAGCCAGCATATTGGCCACCCCTATAGATGAAGTGGCCGCTTATGAAATAGCAAGAAGAAGCAGGGGTACACCTCGTATCGCTAATAATCTCCTCAGAAGAACACGGGACTTTGCAGAGATAAAAGGCAATGGGACTATCACTTTGGAAATCTCCAAAATAGCCTTGGATGCATTAGATGTGGATGAAAACGGTTTGGATGAAATGGACAACAGAATCCTAATGACCATTATAGATAAATTTAAGGGCGGACCGGTGGGCTTAAGTACCATCGCTACAGCGTGTGGAGAGGAAGCTGAAACCATCGAGGAAGTATACGAACCCTTCCTGATCCAGGAGGGATATCTAAAAAGAACCAGTCGGGGAAGGATGGCTACTGAGATGGCCTTTAAGCACCTGAACATTAAACCTAATTTTGGTGCAGGCAGCGGATCTCTATTTGATAATATATAATCCTTTGAACTTTACCAGCATAATATCTGCTCCATATTAAATAGTTAAGTCCACACCTTTGAATATGAGTTCTCCTGATAAATATGCCACCATCATCAAATCCCTAGCTAAAGGCCTGGGATTTGAATTTTGTGGTATAGCCAAAGCAGAATTTATGGAAAAGGAGGCACCGCAATTAGAGCAATGGCTTAACAAAAACTATCATGGACAGATGGCTTATATGGCCAATCACTTTGACAAAAGATTGGACCCCACCCTACTGGTAGAAGGTGCGAAAACAGTGGTGAGTCTGATTTATAACTACTATCCACCGGATAAGCTGCCAGAAAACCCTGAGGATCTTAAAATCGCCAAATATGCATATGGCAAAGATTACCACTTTGTGATAAAAGATAAGCTAAAAGATTTTTTAACGCAGCTTCGAGAACAAATCGGAGAAGTGGGAGGCAGGGCCTTTGTGGATTCGGCACCTGTGATGGAGAGGCAGTGGGCACAGCGCAGCGGTATTGGTTGGCTGGGCAAAAACAGCTTGCTGCTAAACCGTAGTATGGGTTCATTTTTCTTTTTGGCCGAACTGATCATAGACCTCGAGGCTACACCTGACATCCCGATGGCAAAAGATTACTGTGGCAGCTGTACCCGGTGCGTGGATGCCTGCCCCACTGATGCCATCACACAGGCAGGAGTGGTGGATGCATCCAAATGTATTTCTTATTACACAATTGAATTAAAAGATGAGATTCCTTCCTCTGAAAAAGGAAAGTTTGAAAACTGGATGTTTGGATGTGATATATGTCAGGATGTATGTCCCTGGAACAGATTTTCAAAACCCCACAGTGAACCCCAATTTCTGCCCCACCCTGACCTGAAAAACATGACGGTAAAGGATTGGGAAGAAATCACTGCCGAAACTTTCGGAAGGGTATTTCAGAAATCGGCGGTAAAGCGGACAAAATTGGAAGGGTTGAAAAGGAATATAGATTTTTTAATGGACTAGTATAGATGCTTTTTCAGCTGAGTTAAAAACCTCACTATTGGATATAAAATGGAACGTATCGTTTCAATAATTTTAATTTTTCTGCTGAAACATATGATCCATCTATTCAAATAATATATTGTAATTTGTCTACTCTTTGAAATAAAAATAGATAAAGGAAATTTTTATAGAGAGGTACAATAAAAAAAACCTCCCTTTTAAAGGAGGCTTTAGAGTATTTAAACAGATAGCTTTGTGAAGTATTTGTTGAGAACTGGTTCGTAAAGTTTGGAGAAGTGTTTGTAACACCAATCTTTAAACTCCTGAACTTCAGCAGGAACCAATAAACTTATGCCTTTTCTCAGCTCTTTCTCGAAAAGCTTTTTGTCAAAACTCACCTTCAATAAAATGGTCTTAACGTATTCTATCATGGCTATTAATTTGGTTTATATTAAATAATATTAAAAATTCATACTAGCTTTCCCTTATGCTTCGTGGTATAAAATATACTTCTTAATTTGCAGTTTATAAGAGTAAAGCCAATATATGAATATAACGAAATTTCTATACCTATTAGTATTTCTTTTTCCCATTATCAATTTAAATGCCACAGCTCAGGACATACGCATAGAATTGGGACCGGATGAAATAGGCTTAAATGAAACGTTCAGTATAAAAATAACGATTTCCGACGAGAAAATAAAGTCTTATGACCAATTTCCTGACATACCTGGTTTTCAAAAACAGGGAATATCCCAGTCCTCTTCCATGAACCTGATAAATGGGCAGATGACCAGTACCAATAGCGTAATCCAGTATTATAAACCTACCAGAAAAGGCACCTTTAGTTTAGACAACTTTTCTATGATGGTAAATGGACAGGCTACTAGTTCGCCTGGTAAAAGAATCACAGTAGGTGACAGCAGGGCCCCACAGAGAAGGGCCGGGGACCCATTTGATGATTTTTTTGGTCAGCCCGAGGAGATAGAATATGTTGAAATAGAAGACGATGCATTTTTTGCCATGACTTTGGACAAAGAGTCAGTATATGTAGGAGAAGGTTTTAATGTATCACTTGCTTTTTATATGTCAGAATCTAACCAGGCACCTTTCAGTTTTCACGAACCGGGAAGGCAGCTTGAAGAGATCATCCGTAAAATCAAACCGACCAATGCTTGGGAAGAAAACTTCAACATCACCAATATTCAGCCCGAAAGAGTAGAACTTAACGGAAAGTTCTGGACTAAATTCAAAGTCTATGAGGCTTCTTTTTTCCCATTTGCCGAAGGCCATATAGATCTGCCCCAAGTAGGATGGGAAATGATCAAATTTAGAGTAGCGAAGAATCCTACATTTTTTGGAAGTAATAGGTTGGAGGATTTTAAAACATTCTATACCACGGGCAAAAGGATCGAGGTAAAACCTTTGCCTCCACACCCTCTTCGCAGTGAAGTCAGTGTAGGTGTGTATAGACTTAAGGAAAGTTTTGCAAGGAAAGAAGCTGAAACCGGAGAAGGGATTACCTATACCTTTGGCATAACTGGCGAAGGAAATATTAACTCAATACAACCCCCAAGGAAGTCAGACTTTCAAAAGCTCAATGCCTATGACCCGAATGTAAGGCAGCAGATTAATCGTGGCAGAGGTAAAATTACAGGATCCAAAGATTTCAGTTATTTTATGACACTCCATGAGCCAGGAGAAATCCACATGAGCAACCATCTGGAATGGATCTACTTTAATCCTGCGCTGGAAAAATACGATACCTTACGACCAGGGGCTACCCTAGCCATATCGGGAGAGAGCCGGGTAAATCAGGCTATTTCATCTACCAGACTGGGCGGAATATATGACTTAATAGAAGTAGAGGACAATAAACTTTCAAACCAGCGATATAAGTATTATTTTTCCACCTTTATAAATATACTACTTGTCGCAGCTGTAATTTTACTGGCTGTATTGATAGCTAGGAAAAGATAAGCAATGGGTAATTCATTTGGCAGAATATTTAGAATAAGTACTTTCGGAGAATCACATGGAAAGGCTTTAGGGGTAATAATAGACGGGTGTCCAGCAGGACTTTCTATTGATGAAAGTTTTATCCAAAATGAACTCCGAAGGAGAAAACCGGGGCAGTCCAAGATTACCACCCAGAGAAAAGAAGAGGATGAAGTAGAGATACTTTCCGGAGTTTTTGAAGGCAAAACTACGGGAACCCCCATATCCATGCTGATCCGTAATACAGATCAGAAGAGTAAAGATTACACGCATATAGCTGAAAGTTTTCGACCTTCCCACGCTGATTATACTTACTCTCAAAAATACGGAAATAGAGATTACCGCGGTGGGGGCAGAAGCAGTGCCCGGGAAACAGCCGCCAGAGTGGCGGCAGGTGCTATAGCCAAACTTCTCCTTAAGCACTATGGTATCAGTGTACAGGCATATGTAAGCCAGGCAGGCGAAGTAAAAGTGTCCAAGCCATATCAAGAATTAGATCTATCATTAACAGAATCCAACATAATAAGATGTCCTGATCCAGAAGTGGCAGAACAGATGATAGCCCATATAGATCAAATACGCAAAGATCGGGACACTATAGGTGGTATCGTGACATGTGTGGCTATGGGAGTACCTGCCGGATTAGGTGAACCGGTGTTTGACAGGCTACATGCTGAGCTTGGAAAAGCAATGCTAAGCATTAATGCTGTAAAAGGTTTTGAATACGGCAGCGGGTTTAAAGGTATAGAGATGCGTGGTTCCCAGCACAATGATGCTTTCTACCAAGAAGGTGAAAAAGTAAGAACTAGAACGAATCATTCCGGTGGTATCCAAGGGGGTATTTCCAATGGTGAAGACATCTACTTTAATGTGGCATTTAAACCTGTGGCTACCATCATGCAGGATCAGGAAAGCATCAATGAAAGTGGTGA
>DATHVH010000197.1:0-17575 GCA_035461405.1 Anditalea sp. | reverse complement strand
ATCTTATGACGAAAAATTTAAATCTGCCGAACCTGAATTTAAAAAATCTAGGGATCACCTATTTAGTGCCATCCATCATCTAGTCCAAGCTATCAAATCTGTTTTTTCTAAATAATTATAAAAAAAGGTGGGGCCAAGGTTCCACCTTTCCTTTTTAGATCACTCCCTTTAAACTTATACCTAGCTAAAGTTTTAATGCCTAAAATTAAAAGGCAATTGATAAAAGAAGGCTTCTCTTTAATTAGGATTTCATAATATTACCTTTAAATTCTCGGATCTTTAAGATCATATCCCTGAGCTTACTTTACATTAACAATATTTATAGGAAAGGTGGAGCATATGTTTCCACCTTTTTCTTTTATAGGATTTATTTTGATTAATTTTGTGCATGAATTATTTATCAGTAGAAAACCTTACCAAATCCTTTGGTGATAAGGTGTTGTTTAAAAACATCTCCTTTGGTATAGAGCAGGGTCAAAAAGTAGCTTTAGTAGGAATAAACGGTGCCGGAAAATCCACTTTGATGAAAATCATCATGAAACTGGAAGTAGCTGATGCAGGTGAAGTAGCGGTGAACCAAAATGTGAAGATTAGCTATGTCCATCAAAATCCTGTTTTTGAAAGCGGGTTGACTATTTACCAGACGATATTTGAAGGTAGTACCAACGATACGCTACAGGTCATCCAAGATTATCAAAAGGCTATGATTGATTCCCAAAACGGAATTGATAATTCTGATCTACTGAATAAGATATTTGAAAAAATGGATGCGCTTCAGGCTTGGGATTTTGAATACCAAGTTAAAGAGGTTCTTGGAAAACTTGGTCTCCACGACGTAGAACTTCCGGTAGGTAATCTTTCCGGTGGTCAAAGGAAAAGAGTAGCGCTAGCCAAAGCGATTCTAGAGAAACCTGATCTATTATTGTTAGATGAGCCTACCAACCACCTTGATTTAGAAACGATCGAATGGCTTGAAGATTATTTGTCAAAAGCTAATTTGTCCCTATTTATGGTAACGCACGATAGGTATTTTCTAGAAAAGGTAACCAATGAAATATTAGAACTTGATAGTGGACAGATCTTTAGATACAGTGGTAACTATGGTTACTTCCTCGATAAAAAAGAAGAGCGCCGGGAAAATGAAGCAGTTGAGTTAGATAAAGCAAAAAGTTTATATAAAAAAGAACTGGACTGGATTCGAAGACAACCTAAAGCCCGGACCACAAAAGCTAAATACAGAGTAGATGCCTTTGAGGATGTGAAGGAAAAAGCCTTCAATAAGAAAGAAGATAGAGATATTTCACTTTCTGTGACTGCGCAGCGATTGGGCAATAAGATTATCGAAATTGAAGATTTAAATAAGTCGTTTGGAGACAAGAAAATTGTTGAAGACTTTACCTATACATTTAAAAAAGGTGACAAAATTGGAATAGTTGGTCCTAATGGAGCTGGGAAGACCACATTTCTAAATATGATTATTGGCCAATTAACCCCTGATTCGGGCAAAGTGGCGATAGGGCAGACCACTGCATTTGGTTACTATAAACAGGAGGAAACGTCGTTTGATGAAACTAAGCGCTTATATGATATCGTAAAAGATGTAGCTGAAGTAGTTACTATAGGAGGTGGAGCTACTATCACAATAGCACAGTTTCTAACACGATTTGGTTTTCCTCCAAAACAGCAACATACCCCTGTAGCCAAATTGAGTGGTGGTGAGAGAAGAAGGCTTCAATTATTGATGGTATTAATTACCAATCCTAATTTTCTGATACTGGATGAGCCTACTAATGATCTGGATATCATGACCCTTAATACCCTAGAAGAGTTTCTGGATGATTTCCCTGGCTGTCTTATCATAGTGTCGCATGATCGCTATTTCATGGACCGATTGGTGGAACATTTATTTGTATTTCAGGGTGAAGGTAAGATAAAGGATTTTCCTGGCAACTATTCTGAACTTCGTGAATGGGAAAAAAGCGAAGGGCAGTCGAATACAACTAACGTAAAGACTACAGAACAAAAGGCTGCCGTAAAAAAAGAGGTGGAAGAAGAGAAAAAATCAAAGGCCTCATTTAAAGAAAAAAAAGAATTTGAAGAAATAGAAAAAAATATTGAGGATTTAAACATACAAAAGAGTAATCTTGTCAATAAAATATCTGTAGGTACTGAAGACCATGAACAACTAATGGAATGGTCAAATAGTATACAGTTAATTGATGACCGCTTGGAAGAGCTGGAGTTGCGATGGTTAGAATTGAGTGAACTTGATGGGATTAGCTAAAAATGTATGCATAAAAATATTATTGTAATAGGGGCTGGTCAATACGGTTTAATTGCCAGTTACTTTTTAAAGGAGCAAAAACAGGACTTTTTAGTTTTGGAGAAAAATGATCGGGTGGGAGATAACTGGAGAAAGAGATTTGAATCTATGAAACTTTTTTCTCCGGCTAAATATAATGCCTTACCTGGCTTGCCTATAGCATTGGATGGGGATGTTCGACCTACCAAAAACCAGATGGCAGACTATTTTGACAGGTATATAGACCATTTTGAATTGCCTGTTGAAACAAATGTAGAAGTAAAATCTATTACTTTAATAGATGGTAAATATGCTATTCATACCTACCGTGGGGATTTTACATGTGATATAATTATAATGGCCAATGGAATAAGCCAGCATCCCATTACTCCTGAATGGGTTAATAAATTAGCCATACCCCATATTCATATCAGTAATTACCGTAATCCTGTATCTGTGAAAGGCAAGAAAGTTTTGGTGGTAGGAGAAGGTAATAGTTCGGCACAAATAGCATCAGAGCTGGTGAAATACTTTGAAGTGGATTGGGCTCGAGATCCTAAGAAAAAATTTACTTCTTTATATGTTTTGGGGAAAAATGTCTATTGGTGGAATGAAAAACTATCATGGTCAAAAAATAATCCTTCTAGTGAGCAACCTATTTATTTATATGATGACCTAAAAGGTCTATTGAAAAGGGTAAATAAAAAAGCGAAGGTAGAAGATGCGAACGGAAGTCTGGTGGCATTTGCGGACGGTACTTCGGCTCCATATGATTTTGTTATATATTCTGAAGGGTATTTGCCGGATTATGATTTGTTCCAAATACCTGATTTTGAACTTGATATAGATCAAATTAGGAATAATCGTGGGATATCTTCCATGCCAAGAATTTTCTTTATAGGGATACCTTATCAAAGAAACTGCTTATCATATGATCCCAATCATGCTATAGAAGATGTGAAGCATATACTGGAAAAAATAGAATCTACGCCAGTATTAAAGTAAAGTAGGCGAAAATAAAAAAGCAGGATTTTACCTGCTTTTTTATTTTAAAATTCATTGTCTTCATCAAAATCATCATCTCTTTCTCTCTGTGACGATCTATCTCTAAATCCTCCAAATCTATATGTAAAGGTGAGGGTGCCTATTCTGGTTTCACGATTGAAGACTCTCCTTTGGTCAAAGCGAGCATCTTCTGTAGTAATTCTAAATATCCTTGTATTAAAAACGTCACTAACATTAAGACTTATGGTAGCTCTATCATTCATTATATTTTTCTTAGCACCTATATTTACACCATATAGAGGCTCAATCTCCCCTTGAGGTAACACTATCGGTCCTCGATAATTACCTTGGATCTGGAAACTTACAAAATTCGGGACATTGATATTGGATAATAAATTAAGAGTCCAACTGAAATTGCTGTTAGTAAATCCTTCTTCAATGTTATCTCCTCGAATTTCAGAATAAAAGAGATCTGCTGAAATCATCATATCCCACCAGTTGGTAAATTCGAACTGATTAATCAATTCCAATCCAGTATTGCTCCTGCTTGCGGCATTTTCACGGGTTTGTACTGCTACGTTATTATCTAATAGAGCGATGACCCGCGTTTGTACATTCGTAGAGAAACGATGATATACTGTTCCAGTAAAGAGATAATTGCCCCAACTGTTTTGATATCCAAATTCATAACTGTCAGTGAGCTCTGGCTGCAACAAAGGGTTGCCAACTCCAATGTTTAATACATCACTTACTCTATAGAAGGGAGCTAGACTCCATATACCTGGCCTAGATATTCTCCTACTATAATTGATTCTTAGCTCTTCCTCAGCTCCAGCCAAGTTATAATTTAAATAAGCACTAGGAAATAGGTTAAAATAATTATTAATAAATTCTTGATTAGTGTTCGCCTGTATACCTGTAGTCTCCGTATACTCTCCTCTTAATCCTACTTGATAGCCTAATTTACCAACTGCATTTCTATATGTGGTATAGGCGGCATAGACATCCTCCTGAAATGAAAAGTTATCACTTATAGTGTCATTCCTTATAGACTGGAAATTAGTGCTTTCATCGGCCTGAAAGAATTCTTGGCTTCTGTCCCATAGCCCGAAAGTACCTTTAACACCTGCTTCAAAGTTTCCACCCCCCTGAAAAGGTTTGATATAATCCAATTGGAAAATATAAAGATCGCTGATCTGGGGTCTGACATTAGTTTGGCTTAAAAAATTCTGAGGAACCTCTTCCATAAATGAGTTATAAAATAACTGACTATATAGCTCTGTTTGATCTCTTTCATCTCTGCTATAAGATAAAGAAGTGAATAATTGTTGCCCTAAAGTGTCAAAATCATGGGAATAACTAATACCTGTTTCTACATTGAAGCTGCTTCTGGTATCATCTTCATTACGTACAAAAAGACTATCAAGTTGACGAGCTGAATTTTGACTTCTTTGATTTAGTTCATTAAAACCTGTACGTTCTCTAAAATTTGCCTGACCGTAAAAACTGAAGGTACTGTTTTCTGAAGGGGTATAATCAAATCCCCCTCTCATAAAATGGTTTCTATCTCTATTCTCACCATAACCGTCCTGGTCAAGAAATGGGGATGCGCTGGGTATAGATGTAGATCGAAGCGCTTCAGATTCTCTGAATAAAGTCCTATCCTGATAATTATAGGAACCAAAATAATTCATCTTTTCACCTCCATAATTAATATTGAAGCCAGCTTGATATTTGTCCCTAGTACCTACAGAAACATTAGCCTGCCCATTTATACCAAGTCTTTGGTCTTTTTTTAAGATTATATTAATAATTCCTCCTACACCTGATGCATCATATCTTGATGAAGGATTTGTGATAAGTTCCACACTTTTAATGCTACTGGCAGGGAACTGGGCCAAAATAGATTCCGCATCATCACCAGATAGATTGGAAGGGCGCCCATTGATATAAATTAAAATGTTTCCACTACCTCTCATAGTAATACCTCCTTCATCATCCATCTGAATGGACGGAAGTGTGCCCAGTAGCTCTGAGGCAGTAGCTCCTTCTGCCACTATACTGTTTTCTACATTATAACTCCTTTTATCTATATCACTTTCAAACATAGAAGTAACACCCTCTACTACTACTTCATCAAGTCTTTCAGCAGTAGATTCGAGCCGGAATCTCCCCAGATTAACTTCAGGTTTATCTCCTACTGATACATTCTTATAAGCTTGTTCATATCCAATAAAACCTGCCCTAACTATATATTCACCTGCATCTGCTGCAAAATTAAAAGTACCGTCTAATTCAGTAATACCTCCTCCAACTACTGATGAATCGTTGGTAGATAAAAGAGCAATATTTGAAAATTCCAGCGGGTCACCTGTCTCTCTGTCTACCACCCTACCTTTAAGAGTAACTGTTTGAGCTATGGTATCTGTAGATAAGAAAATAATAAAAAATGATATGAATAATCCTATAATTGGCTTCATGCTGTAATTGTTATTTAAGCGTTTTTTATAAATTTACGATATATTGTATTGGAAATAGGGGCAGATTTTTTCATCGGGAAGATAAATAGATAAGTGGGTTCTGCATTTCCCTTAATTCATATTGTAAATCGATATTTTTGATATTTGATAGTAGATATAATTATTTATATAAAAACTTTAGATTTTTTAAATAGTTTAAAAATATTAGATAACTTTTATGAACGGTAAGACTAAAAAAAAACAGAGGTTAATAACCTCTGCCTATATATGTTGTAGTGTGTGAAGAATAAGCTCTTCTACAATAGCTCCTGGGTCATCAGCGAATTCATGAGAAATTCTGTTAGCTACTATTGCATTTAAACTTAGTACCTCATGACCGAGCATTCTGCCCATAGCATAATACCCTGCTGTTTCCATCTCAAAATTGGTTAATTTAAATTTATCCAATTCCACAGCTCCTAGTCTTTCTATGATATCTGGTATAGCGGGCTTTAATCTAACTTCCCTACCCTGTGGTCCAAAAAAACCTGGGCAGGTTACCGTATTACCTATTATCAAACCATTTGATAACCTATCTAAAAGTTTTTGTGAACCTTGAAAACAGTAAGGAGTGAATGGGAGTCCAAGTTCTGATTGAACCGATGAACCCACCTTTTTTTCGAAATCCGTTTGTTCTGCATTATAGAATGTCATCAAAGTATCAAGTCCTATACCATATGCAGAAGCTAATTTTGATCCTGCTGGGATCTCATTTCTCATACTTCCGGAAGTTCCTACCCTTACTATTTCCAGAGAGGTATGTACTTTTTTAGGTAAACGTGTCTCAAGATCGATATTTACCAAAGCATCCAGCTCTGTCATAAAAATCTCGATATTGTCTGTTCCCATACCTGTACTCATTACAGTTAGTCTTTTGCCCCTGTACATGCCAGTGTGGGTGATAAACTCTCTTTTTGCCATCTCAAATTCTAGGGTATCAAAGTGTTTTGAAATAGCTGCAACGCGTTCTGGATCTCCTACAGCTATAATTGTAGAAGAGATATTTTCTGGTTTTAAGTTCAGATGATAAATACTTCCATCAGAATTAATAATCAGTTCTGATGCAGGAATTATTTTGGTCATTTTATACTGGCTTTAATTTTTTCTTTATTGGGAGCTCGATGTAACCCCTTATATGGATTGTATCCATTTGTTTTCTTTTGATAATAACCTGTTCCGTCATAAGGTCTTTTTTCAGGATTCTCCTTACATGATTCAGAGCATGCTCCTTCTAATTCCCACCCACACTTCTCACAGATAGGTACGTGGATATTACAGGTGGGATTGGCACAGTTCACCATTCTATCTGATTTGGTTTTGCATACATGGCAGGTGGATAAAATAGTGGGATTTACTTTATTTACATCTACTGCAAGTCGGTTATCAAATACATAGCACTTGCCTTCAAAATCTTCACCATCCGCTTCAAGTCCATACTTAATGATTCCACCATGTAACTGATATACATCTTCAAATCCTTGTTCTAGAAGGTAAGCACTTGCTTTTTCACATTTAATACCACCGGTACAGTAGGTCAGTACTTTTTTGTTTTTGAAATGCTCCAGCTCTTTTACTTTTTCAGGAAAGTCCCGGAAGTTATCTATATCCAGTGTTATAGCATTTTTAAATCTCCCTAGTTCATGTTCATAATTAGACCTAACATCCAGTATAACCACATCCTCCTGATCTTTGAGGGCTTTGAATTCACTTGGGGCAAGATGTTTTCCAGTCCGGACATTTGGATTTAAATGTCGTAAGCTTGAATGCACTATTTCTTCCTTAGCCCTTACATGTATTTTGGCAAAAGCATGCTGGTGATGGCTGTCTATTTTAAACTCTGTTTTGGCAAAGCGTGGATCTGATTTTATATAATCCATGTATTTCTCGCAATCCTCGCGAAGACCTGATACGGTGCCGTTCAGTCCTTCTGAAGAGATGATGATTCTGCCGCGGATATTATTTTTTACGCAGAAAAGATGATGTTCTTCTCTGTAAGTCTCCGGATCTGCTATTTCAGCATAGCAGTAGTAAAGGAGGATGTTATAATTTTGATTTTCCATAAAACCTGAGCCCTGTTTCTGGCAGGGTGATTTGATTGATGTTTGTTGCTATAAATATAGATAGAAGACGGAAGACCGATGACCGAAGTGAAAATATGGTATTCTCAGTCTACGTCTATGGTGAACCTCATTTCCAATTCGTACTTTTCACTTATTACTCCATTTTTAGGTTGTACTACCAACTTCCCCCTTCATTTCATCTGTCATCCGACATCCTACTTTTTTATGCTTGTAGCAGGGTTGCCAAAGACAGTGTCTTCATCTGCCACATCTGCTATCACTATGGAGCCTGCTCCGACTCGTGCATTTTTTCCTATCGTAACTCCAGAGACAATCACAGCCCCAGAACCAATAAAGGCGCCTTTACCAATTTTCACACTAGAATTTACTATAGAACCAGCGCCAATCTGGACGAAATCATCCAATTCGGCTTGATGATCAATGATGGCTCCAGAATGGAAGATACCATGGGAACCTATTTTGACTCCTGTGCCAATATTTACTTTTGCATTGATGAAATTTCCATGACCCAATTCTGCATCTGTAGAAATATAAGCTTCTTTATGTATAGCATTGATTGGTTGGGTCTTTCTGCGATCATTTAGCATTTTGACGATAAATTGTCTGTACTTGTTATCATCCAGTGCTACAAATGCTTCACACTTTTGGCCCACCAGTTTAAGAAAACCATCATCTTCTGGATTCCCTAGTACGGATACTACATTGATCTCAGTACCATGTAACTGCTCATCTTCATCCAAAAAACCATATACCACTACCTCGTTGCTGTTGAAAATTTCCAATGCAGGTCTGGCAATGCCTTTTGCTCCAAATATTATTACTGGTTTTTCCATGAATTATTTTATTAATGAACGCGCAAAATTACAGGAAAATCCCTTTGGAAGCAAAAAATCATTTTTTAACCGGTCGTAGGAGGTTTTGCCCTATCTTACATTCAAGACATTTTTTCTGTAGGCAGTAGTTGTTGTGTAGACCTATCATTCCTTGTGTATCATATGCATTTTCGGGTCGCCAATTGATTTGTTGAAATCTTTTGATGATGAAATTCTGTTCAGCATTAATTTCTTGAAGTAAGTCGAAGCATTTGTCTTGCCAGGAACTGTCATCCATATATTGACCATATGCATACCATAGGGGTACCACGAAATTTATTGCCAATAGATAAATAGTCTGGGATGTTAGCTTTTTACCCAAAACTTTTTTTGACTCTTTTCCCACTCTGTAATGATGTACCCAATAATCAGAAATACTATAATTGAATATCTTTTTTATGGAAGATATATCGTTATCAGGATCAATGATGGAAGAAAAAAGGTTTGGTGTATGGGAAAGGATAGTACCCACTTGGGCTATTCGTATGGTCGGAAAATTTCCTGGTCTTACCCCCATAAATTTCCACGAAGCTGGAAAAAGTTTGCGTTCAAATCTGTACTTCGCAGAATAAAAGTCATATTCATTTTGCAGAAAATCAGTGTATTCATCTGGAGTGTCAGTTGCTAGAAGATTAGCCTGCCCCATAAGTATTGCCTCGATGATGCCTATATGGGGAGCATGTTTTTTTAGGATTCTATAGGGAGTGCTCTTAGCTAGATCCAGCATAGCGGCACTATTAGTCTTAAAGCCAAAGCTATAAAAGAGCCATTGATAAGTGGTCTCCTCCCAGTCTCCAGTATTATCCTCAAGCAGCTGATTAATCAATAAACTTTTTTGGCTGAAGCGTTCTACCAATGCTTTTTCTAACATTGAAAATTTCAGTATATTGGATATACTTGATAAAGAATCTGAACATAGGATCTGCTGTGGACCATTTAGAAGTCTTTCATAATTGCGCAGTACATCCAAATAAATTTTTCCTTTTAATTCTAGGGTGGGAATGCTGCTTCCATCAGGATGTAGAATATCTTGGTCATGTTCATAAACTACATGAAGAATGACACTTTCATATCGATCATCATTTTGGTGGTTATGATTATTCCAGTCAGATGATCGCAGATGAATTTCTACATTGCCAAAATAGGCCACATTATCCAACTGAATATGGGATTCTAAAAAATCTGGACCTTCGTGAAAATTATGATATCCTATTTTTTTAATTTCCAGTGGTGTATTATCAATAGTGGTAAGTTTGTTTTTATCAAAATATTGATATTTCCAGACCAGGTGGAGAAAGTTTTCTTGAAAGACCATATCGTAAAAAGTAAATAGTTAAAAATGTACTTTAAAATCGTACTCCTACTTTTCAATTTTCCTATATATGCAATGTCAAATAGCAGTGCAACATGCTAATTATGAGAATCCAATAGTAAGATAACCTAAAAAATCTAGCTTTTAAAATCTTCCTTTACGTTTTTATTCAGTTCATATACTCATCCAATAGGTTGTTCATTTCAACTTGGAGTTTTTTAGCTTCTTCACCTGCTCTTTTTGCGAAGTCTTGTCCGGGAGATGCATAGATGATTCCCCGTGATGAATTGACCAAAAGACCACAATCTTTATTCATTCCATATTTAGCAACCTCTGATAGACTGCCTCCCTGTGCACCCACACCAGGCACTAAGAAAAAATGGTCAGGGACGATCTGCCTTACTTCAGCGATCTTATCACCCCGGGTAGCCCCTACGACATACATCATATTTTCAGGATTACCCCATGCCTGGCTTTTTTCAAGTACTTCCTGAAATAGGGGTTTACCGTTTTCAGAAAGGGTCATTTGAAAATCTAGGCTTCCTTCATTTGAGGTAAGAGCTAAAAGGATGACCCATTTATCTTCAAATGTTAAAAATGGTTTTACACTGTCCACTCCCATATAGGGTGCTACGGTGATAGAGTCAAAATCCATTGTATCAAAAAATGCTTTGGCATAAAGGCCCGATGTATTTCCTATATCTCCTCTTTTGGCATCTGCTATAGTAAAAATATCTTTAGGTATATATTCTAAAGTTTTATGAAGAGATTCCCAACCTTTAGGGCCCATAGCTTCATAGAAGGCAATATTAGGTTTATATGCTACTGCATAGTCCGCAGTCTGGTCAATGATCTGCTTATTAAATTCAAAAACCGGATCAGCTAATGATAAAAGGTGGGATGGTATTTTCGAAATATCTGTATCCAATCCTACACATAGGAAAGATGATTTACTTTTAATTTGCTGAATTAATTCGGTCCTGTTCATTTTTAAAAAAAGGTTTGGGCAAAAATAGGAAATGAATGACAGGGAGGGAAATTATAAGGTAAATATCATAAAAAAGCAGCCCATATACTGGGCTGCTGTGATTATCTTAAGTCTATAACTTCCACACCGGGATGTTTGGTTTTGTCAAAAGCAAAATAACTGTCGTTTAATTTTACTTTGCTATCTACCTCTTTAAATTTATATTTAAGTATACCTCCTGAGTTATCATGCATTTCCCAACCGATAAGGTCATTGGTAGCTTTATCCACCATCAGTTTTACTCTCTGTATCTGTGCTCCTTGTTGCTCAGCCGTTAGCTCAACTTCTTGTACTGACTTTCCATTTACAGTTTTATCGCCTAATAATCTGTAATTATATCCTTTTCTATAAAGATTATAAATGTTAGAAGGAGTTAATTCATCATAGTCGCTATCCACATCACTTATCGTTACCTCTTTATAACTATCGGATTTGATCAGTGTCCAAGAAGTTTTACCATTATTATAGATTTCTTGGTCATCCAGATTTAACCTGTATTTATCCCCTTTTACAGCTACTTCCCCAGTATTGGTTTGGTTGACACCATCCCTTTCGTGGACAAAAGTATATTCAAAGGTGGCTTTAAGTCCATCCAAAGACTGGTATTTTTTGCTGACTGCATCCAGTATAGCTTTCGCTTTAGGATCTTTCTGTGCATGAGCAGAAAATATGACTCCCAGGCAAAGCAAAAGCGGAATAATTTTCTTTAGTTTCATGTCTTGTCCATTTTTTAGAGCCTATTCAATAACTGTTCCAAGCTGTGTTCGTCCTGAACAAGTACTTCTCTGGCCTTACTTCCTTCAAAAGCACCTACTATTCCTGCCGCTTCTAGTTGATCTACTATTCTTCCTGCTCTGTTATATCCTAATTTAAGCTTTCTCTGTATCAGAGAAGTACTTCCCTGCTGGTGCATCACTATCAGTCTGGCTGCATCGTCAAAGAGAGGATCTCGATCTGATAGATCTACGTCTCCAGGGCTGTGGTCTCCATCTTCTCCTGCAAATTCAGGAAGTATATAAGCATCACTGTAGCCCTTTTGCTCTCCGATCCAGTCGCAGACCGCTTCTACTTCAGGTGTGTCTAGGAATGCGCATTGGATTCGGGTCACTTCTGATCCCTGTGACAATAACATATCTCCCATACCTATAAGTTGTTCCGCTCCACCGGCATCAAGTATTGTACGGCTATCGATCTTTGAAGTTACCCTAAAGGATAGCCTGGCAGGGAAGTTGGCTTTGATTATACCGGTAATAACGTTTACAGACGGACGCTGAGTAGCCACTACCAAGTGAATTCCGATAGCTCTGGCCAACTGTGCAAGTCGCGCTATCGGCGCTTCTACCTCTTTGCCAGCAGTCATCATTAGGTCAGCAAGTTCGTCAATTACGAGAACTATATATGGCATATATCTATGCCCTTTGTCCGGATTTAGCCTCCTAGCGATGAATTTGGCATTATATTCCTTAAGGTTACGACAGCCGCCATCCTTTAGCAGATCATACCGATTATCCATTTCTATACAGAGTGAATTCAAAGTATAGATTACTTTTTTGGTGTCTGTAATGATCGCTTCTTCAGCTCCGGGAAGCTTGGCCAGGAAGTGTCTTTCTATTTTATTAAATAATGTTAATTCAACTTTTTTTGGATCGACCAATACAAATTTCAGTTGGGATGGATGCTTCTTATATACCAAGGAAGCCAAGATCATATTAAGACCTACTGACTTACCCTGACCCGTAGCTCCCGCCATTAGCAAGTGTGGCATTTTAGCAAGGTCCATTACAAATACTTCATTTGAAATGGTTTTGCCCAAAGCAACAGGAAGTTCCTTATCACTCTTCATAAATTTTTCTGTGCCCAAAACGGATCTGGCTGGTACCAATTCGCGATTTTTGTTTGGTACTTCTATACCTATAGTACCTTTGCCTGGTATAGGGGCAATGATCCTGATACCCAAAGCTGCTAAGCTAAGTGCAATATCATCTTCCAAGTTTTTAATCTTCGAGATCTTAACCCCTGGATCTGGGACTATTTCATAAAGCGTTACAGTAGGACCAATAGTAGCTTTGATTTCCTGGATCCCAATTTTAAAGTTTACAAGAGTCTCTACAATCTTGTTTTTATTTTCTTCCAGCTCTTGTCTACTCACGGTAACCTTTTGTAGGTCATACTCATTAAGCAGGTCTAATGTAGGATATTGGTATTTTGGTAAGTCCAAGGTAGGATCATAAGGATCTAAGTTATGTACCTCATCTTCCGTTTTTTCTTCTACAGGTTTAGCGACGCTAAATTTTCGTTCTTCTTGAAGTTTTTCCTCTACGAGCTCTTCCTCTTCTGGGCTTTCTATGCTGAAGGTAGGTTCCGTTGTAGATTTTTTGGCCGGAGCCGGATCGTTTTTAATAGCCCATGTACTGCTGTCTGCTAATTCTACTTCTTCCTTCCTTTCTTTTTCGAAAGCTGTATCCTCATCGATATAATTATCAGAATCTAAATCCTCATTTATTAAATCTTCATCATCTAAATTAGTCGTAAGATCATCTGATGTATTTTCATTGGTCTCAGAATCATTGTTAAACGAAAATCCATTCAGCTGATCTATATTGAAAAAGAAGATTACAAATATCAATAAAGACCCAAAGATTAGGATAAATGTACCCCAGCCCAGAAAATCATCGGCAAATTGGGCCATCTCATACCCAAATCCACCGCTTAAAAAACCTAAATAGGTGTAATTATCCAAAATATGAACTACATATCCTGTAAGAAGACCTAACCAGAATATAAAGAAAAGTGCAAATGTACTGTAGCTAGATAAGCTAATCAATGACTTCTTAAAGGCAAGCTTGAAACCAAGAAAAAACAAGTAAGGTGGTAGCAGAAATGCTGCTATGCCAAACCATCTGAATATCATATAATGAGATACTGTAGCCCCTGTGAATCCTAGCCAGTTTCTGGCCTCCGCAGCATTCTCTCTTTCGGTCATGTTCTCGGCCAATACTACACTCTGATCTGCCTGACCTGAAAAGATGTACCCCAAGAATGCAAAAAACAAGAATAAAGCCACCATCATAAATATGATTCCCAGCGAAAGACCAATTTTTTTATCTTTCAAAAAGCCTATGGAAAACCTGGAGCCACCTTTCTTTTTTGGAGATGCCTTTGAGTTTTCCTTTTTTCTAAAAGTATTTGATTTATAAGTATTTGAAGCCATTTGATGCTTATTGGTTTAATCTAATCTGAAATATATAAAATCTCAGCCTTTGTAATAACGGACTAGCCCCTTTTTAATTTCTTTTACTATACCAGGTCCTTCATAAATCATACCTGTATATATTTGGACTAATGAGGCTCCAGCCTCTAACTTTTCTATGGCATCAGCAGCAGTAAAAATCCCACCTACGCCAATGATAGGAAAGGATTTACCTGATTTTTGAGAGAGATATTTAATCACTTCAGTGCTCCGATTTTTTAGGACTGCTCCACTGACTCCACCTGCACCTATATTAGTTATTTCTTCCGAGCTGGTCGACAGATTGCTTCTATCTATTGTAGTGTTGGTAGCGATGACGCCATCTATTTTTGTTTCTTGAATGATGTCTACAATATCATCTAACTGCCCATTTGTTAAGTCAGGTGCTATTTTCAGTAGGATAGGTTTAGGTTTGGCTTTGGCATCATTAGCATTTTTTACTGCTACCAATAATTTTTTAAGCGGTTCTTTTTCCTGAAGCTCCCGAAGATTGGGAGTATTCGGAGAACTTACATTTACTACAAAATAATCTACATAAGGGTGGAGAATTTCTAGACAGTAAAGATAGTCACTTTCCGCATCATCATTGGGAGTGATTTTATTCTTTCCAATATTGCCACCGATTAGGACATCAGTCTTCCGTGCGCGTAGACGAGCCACAGCACCGTCCACACCTCCATTATTAAATCCCATACGATTGATAAGGGCATTGTCTTTTGGAAGCCTGAATAATCGAGGGATAGGATTTCCTTCCTGGGGTTTGGGCGTAAGGGTACCGATCTCAATAAAGCCAAACCCCAGCATACCCATCTCATCGATTATTTTCGCATCTTTATCAAAGCCTGCGGCTAAACCTAGCGGATTCTTAAATTTGAGCCCAAACACTTCCCTTTCCAAGGATTTATCTTCGTATGCATATAGCTTGTCCACCACCTTATTGGCCAATGGCAAGTTAAACACCTTCTTGATCATGGAAAAGGTGAAATGGTGGGCATCTTCGGGATTCTTTCGAAAAAGAATGGGTTTAATGACGGACTTGTACACTGTTTTAATTTATTGATATGGTCAATATAATTCGCGCTGCAAGTTAGGGCAAATTTAAAATACTTCATCGTCATTTGTCTCCCAATATAGGAAGTGATGCTATAGTTTCCTTAGCCAGAGTCAATAGAGTTTTTAGACCTGGGGCTGGTTTACCATTATGTATATGAAAAGCACTAGCAGGGCCAAAACTATAAAGCCAAGAAAATACATCAATGGACGAAAGTTTCTTTTTTTACTCATATGAAATAGTCTTTAGTGTTGTTTAATTAAAATCAGCTGTTTATTTTCTAGGATGAAACTCTGTCAAAACCTGTCTTAGATAATCTCTGTCCAAATGGGTGTAGATCTCAGTAGTAGTAATGCTTTCGTGTCCCAGCATTTCCTGTACAGCTCTTAGATCAGCCCCGCCTTCTATGAGGTGAGTAGCAAAAGAATGCCTAAAGGTATGCGGGCTAATTGATTTTTTAAGCCCGATCTCTTCAGCCAATTTTTTAATGATGAGAAATACCATCACCCGGGATAGCTTTTTGCCTCTTCGGTTTAAAAAAACTGTTTCCTCATGTCCTTTGACAGGTGACATCTTTTTTCGGTAATGGGACAAATATAAGTCCAAAAATTTCAGTGCCTCCGTTCCAATGGGTACCAGCCTCTCCTTATTTCCTTTGCCTATAACCCTCAAAAATCCGATCTCCCTATACACATTAGAAAGTTTGAGGTCTACTAATTCAGAAACCCTTAGTCCACTTGAATAGAGGATTTCGAGCATAGCCCTGTTTCTATGTCCTTCTGGTTCGCCAAGTTTTACCCCTTCCAATAGTTGACTGATTTCTATAAAATCCAATGTTTCAGGCAATTTCCTTCCGAGCTTTGGCGCTTCTAACAATTGTGCAGGGTCATCTTGAATCCTATCTTCATATATAAGAAAGCTATAAAAAGCCTTGATGCCCGATATAATTCTCGCCTGAGTAAATTCTGACACCCCCATCTGGCCAATATACATAGCAAATGATTGAAGTTGTGGCAGCGTAATCTCTAGAGGTCCTACCTCGGGTAGGTTCATGTCTACATATGCTTTTAATTTAGCCACATCCTGCTTATAAGCCAAAATTGAATTTTTACTTAATGATCTTTCGAGTTTTAAGTAATTTTCAAATTGCTTGATGGCACTTTCCCAAGTCATATATAATAGATGGTTTTGGTAAATATAAATACAAAAGAAGTACAGGAGTAGGAAGAGTTCTAATTTTGAATCATTAAATTTGATCGGTGAATGGATAGCAGGGAGGGATTACTATAAATGGAATGTTTTGAAGATATTAATTATTAATGGGCCTAATCTTAATCTACTTGGGAAAAGGGAGCCAGATATATATGGACACCAGAGCTTCGAAGAATTTTTGGATGAGTTGCGTGCTGAATTTCAGGAGGTAGAGATTACCTATTTTCAAAGTAATATAGAGGGAGAGCTGATAGATGTTATCCACCTGGCGGGTTTTGAAGTAAATGGTATCTTATTAAACGCAGGTGGATACACCCATACTTCTGTAGCCATATCAGATGCTATAGCAGGGGTCACCACACCAGTTTTGGAAGTTCATATCTCTAATATTTATAAAAGGGAGGAGTTCCGACATAAAAGTATTATCAGCAAAGAATGTGTAGGCTTGATTTCTGGGCTAGGTTTAGACAGCTATAGATTAGGCTTAAATTATTTCCTATTACAAAAAAACAAAAAATCATGATATCTTTTTCACCAGGACCATCCCAGGTTTATCCAGCCTTACCGAAATACTTTCAAGAGGCATATGACCACGATATTTTAAGTGCCAATCATAGAAGCAGGGTATTTATGAACATGTATCAGGAAGTGATACAACTGTTTCAGGAAAAATTGCATCTGCCCACAGGATATAGGCTGTTGTTTACATCAAGCGCTACTGAAAACTGGGAAACAATCTCTCAGTCACTTACAAAAAATGGTTCTTATCATCTTTACTCTGGATCCTTTGGTAAAAAATGGTTTGATTATGCTTCGCACATCCTGCCAAAAACAGAAGGAAATAAATTTTCTGCGGATGAAGGATTTAGTGTAAGCGATCTTACTATTGCTGAAGAGCTGGACATCATCGCCATTACACAAAATGAAACAGCTAATGCATCTCA
>DATHVH010000196.1:0-13824 GCA_035461405.1 Anditalea sp. | reverse complement strand
GTAAAGCAGTCCATTGTCTACAATTGTAAGGTGATTGGAGACCGCCTCACGGTCCATCTGAAAATTATCCAGTGAAAACCCACAGACTACAATCTTGATATTAGCCTCTTTAGACTTCACTATTATGTCTTCGATCGTTTTTTTCTCAGTCAGCCCTTTAACAGTTTCCCCACAAATGATTACATGAAATTCACCCAACTTTTTACCGTCTTCGTCTTTTAAGGCCTTTGAGGTGGCATAAATTACATTTAATTGGGAAAGGTTTCTTGTCAGAACTACATAATCGTTTTGATTGCTTTTGGGAGTGGACTGGGCTACTGCAGCAAGGCTGACGGCCAGCCCTATGAGTAAGAGTGATATTTTCTTAATGTCAATCATAATACGTTTGGTTGATTAGCTTTGAAATCATTTAAAATAAAGAACAGGAGGCCACCCATAATAGCTATGTTTTTAAATAGCGGCCCCAAGTTTTCAATGGAACCTAATTGTACGGTAAGGGTAATGGGAATTAAGATCAAGGCTAAGATAATGGCTGCCCATTTAACTTTGAATCCTACCAAAAGGCTTATGCCAGCGACCAACATACCTATGCCCGAAGCTATCACTGAGTATTTAGGATCTCCAAGCATATAGGCTATGTCTTTAAATCTGGCTTGATTGATTCGATCGATAGTCTGGTCCACTTTAAATAAGTGGCTGGTACTGGCGACTAGGAAAATGCCACTTAGCATCATTCGGAATATCGTGACCGAAATGCTGCTTACTATGAATTTTGTATACATGGATGATTTAAATATATGGTAATACAGATCCACTTGGCGGTAGGGAAAAACCTACAGCAAGGGTATATTAATGGAACCAATATTTAAATCTGGGGAGGGGGCGAGCTGCTGTCAAAAAAAGCAGATAAAGCAGTAGCCTTAAATGGATGAAATCTCGCTTGTGGATTAGTAATGGTATTTTCAACCTTGTCTAAGTCCAAGGAATATAAAGACGTACAGACATTCAGGAGATTAATTGATAATGAAGAATTGCTTGAAGCCTCGTATGAATGATCTTCTCCCGGTAATGTTTTAAGCTGCTTCTTTTTACAAAACGGTTTCAGTAAAGTGATGGCATCAATGTCATGTATATGGCTGATCAGGTTGGCATCTATTAAGATGAATTTTCCCAAAAAGACAATGGTAAACAGCAGCGATATGTAAGTTTTTAATTTCAATTAATTTGAAAGGTAAATATAACCCTAGCTATTGAGAGTGATATTTGTCACATAGCCAATAGCATTTATCTATTATGGCTTTATTTATTAATCCGGTTTCTTTAAATTTTTTTCTACTTCATAAAATCTTTAACGTGGGATCCCATATCAAGGACGGTAGTCCCTTCCAAAAGCTGGTGAAGAATGCTGCTGCCTATAGCCGATCGGTATCCTGTTCCACAATGGACGACTATAGGTTTATCTAATGGGATCTCAGCAGCTCTCTCTGCCAGTTCGGGAAGCGGAATGTTAATAGCGTTATCAAATAATGGATTATCTCTTACCTCGTTGACACCTCTTATATCGATAATCGTATATCCATTTAGATTATTGGTGAATTCTTCTTTTAGAAAAGTCTTCATGCTATTTCCGTCTTTCAGGTCATATATAAAAGCACCTTTGATAAAGGGTTCATATCCGATTTTTGTCGTTTTTCCAATGAGGGTATTTAATTGCGCCTCTGAATCCGCTACTAAGTAAAATGATGTCGTGGGTGCTACTACACTACCTAACCAGGTTTCAAATTTTGCTCCTTCCATAATATTTATCGATTCCGGTATGTGAGAAGCTTTATATAGTTTTTCTGATCTTCCGTCTATGATAAGTGAACCTGTCTTCGGTTGATGATTCTTATCCATTATTTTAACCTTTTCTATCCCTAAGGCTCTATTCTGTGCTCCTTTCTTGTTAAGGGCTACATTGTATGGGAAATATTTAGGGACAAAAGGTTGGTCTTCCAGGATAAGTGTCACAAATTCTTCCTCACTCATTTCCTGCAAAGCATAATTGGTAAGTTTTTCTTGGCCGATGGTACTGCTATAGGCTTTTTGGATAGCTTTCCCACAAAGTGATCCGGCTCCATGAGTTGGATAAACCGCCACATCATCATCCAGCAGCATAAGCTTTTCCCGAGTGCTTCTGTACATGGCACGGGCCAGTTCTTCCCTCTTAGACTCAAAATTTCCGTCCGTCTCACGAAGATCCGGGCGTCCCACATCACCTATGAACATGGTGTCGCCGGTAAATACAGCTACATCTTTTCCATTTTCCTTTAATACTACTGATATTCCGTCAGGTGAATGACCAGGGGTAGATATGGCTATTAGTTTTACTTGGGGAGATAGGATGATTTCATCACCCTCGTCAAAAGCCTGATGTGGATATTCTGCCCTTACCAGTTCACTGACATAGATGGTAGCATTTAGATTATTGTGTAATTCCAAATGAGAGGAAATAAAATCTGCATGAGGGTGGGTTTCGATTACCCCTATAATTTCTGCCCCATGCTTTTCTGCAAACTTTACATAAGGTGCAATATCCCGTGCAGGGTCCACCAAGATGATTTTTCCCTCAGCCATAACAGCATAGGAGAACTGGGCGAGCCCCTCATCTTCAAATTGCTCAATTACAGCAAATTCTCTTTCCGCAGGCTGGAATTTCGCCTTGAATTGTGCTTGGAGGGGTATAGAAATCACAAGCGTAATAAATGCAATGAGGATAAAGGCTTTAAATTTCATAATAAAGTAGTGGTGATACGTATTTTACAAACTTAGTTATTATAAAAAGTGGATAGAGTGACTTTTGTCACCCAATGATAACTTAAATAAGAAGGAGAAAATGAATTGATATCCATATACCATATTTAAGACAAAATTTTTTAGGAGTGCTGCAATTATAACTAAGATGATTACCTCTAAAAAATTTTTTTTCAATTAATGAATTTCTTTAAGATGCTATTTGCAAAACCAACTATCATAATATACCTCTCCCGTAGATTAATAATGAAAAATCTTTAAATATACCAAATTTAATTTTGAAGCGTATTTATAACCAATCTGATTATCAATTATATTTGTGTATACGAATATACGGTTTTCATAATAAATCTTATCTCTCTATATTTGTTTTCCAAGAAATCAACCCAACATGGATAAATTCTCATACATTTCAAATTCCCATGTAGCTTATATTGATGAGCTATATAATGATTATAAAAATAATCCCGAATCTGTAGACCCTAGCTGGAAGACATTTTTTGACGGCTTTGAATTCGCCATTACTAAATATGGTGAAGATCAGGAGGGTGGGGCAATGGCCAGCACAGCTTCTTCTGCTAAGGCGGAAAATGGAAGCCTTGCCACTAAAGGCACCATTATGGACATGGAGGAGCTTCCCAAAGAAATTAAAGTTAGGGCGCTTATACATGCTCACCGTTCAAGAGCCCATTTAAGATCTAAAACCAATCCTGTGAGAGAAAGAGTGGACCGTAAAGCCCTTATCGACCTTGATGATCTAGGTCTGAGTGAAGCGGATCTGGATACTGAGTTCCAGGCAGGAGAAGAAATTGGGATAGGTAAAGCCAAACTAAAAGATATAGTAGCGGCATTAAAAAAGATTTATGAAGGCTCTATGGGTTTTGAGTACCTGTATATCCGTGACCCGGAGATGCTTGACTGGCTTAAAACCAAAATTGAAAAAGAAGCTTTAACCTTTAACCCTCCTACGGAAGAGAAAAAAAGAATTCTTTCCAAACTTAACGAAGCGGTAGTATTTGAAAATTTCCTGCATACCAAATATCTTGGACAAAAAAGATTTTCGCTGGAAGGTGGAGAAAGCACCATCCCATTCCTGGATGCTGTAATACAAAAAGGAGCAGGATTAGGCGTAAAAGAAGTAATGATAGGAATGGCCCACAGAGGTCGTCTTAATGTACTTGCTAATATCATGGGTAAAACCTATGAGCAAATATTTTCGGAATTTGAAGGTACTGCCAAGCCTGACCTTACCATGGGTGATGGTGACGTAAAATATCACATGGGTTATTCGAGTGATATTCAGGTGACAGAAGAGCTAAAAGTAAATCTTAAACTGGCACCTAACCCATCCCACCTCGAAGCCGTAAATCCTGTAGTAGAAGGGTTTATGCGTGCAAAAATAGATTCAGAGCATAAGGATGACACAACTAAGGCACTTCCTATTTTGATCCATGGTGATGCAGCTGTAGCTGGTCAGGGGATCGTATATGAAGTGACACAGATGGCTGGACTAAAAGGCTACAATGTAGGCGGAACCATACACTTTGTGATCAATAATCAGGTAGGCTTTACTACTGATTTTGATGATGCAAGGTCTTCCATTTATTGCACGGATGTAGCTAAAATAATAGATGCGCCTGTGATCCACGTAAACGGAGATGATGCTGAGGCTGTAGTGTTTGCGGCGAAACTTGCCATAGAATTTCGTCAGAAATACAAGAGGGACATCTTCGTGGATATGGTCTGTTACAGAAGACATGGTCACAATGAATCAGATGAGCCTAAGTTCACACAGCCCTCTTTATATAACATTATTTCTAAGCATCCCAACCCAAGAGAAATCTATAATAAAAGATTACTGGAAAGAGGTGATGTGGATGCGGAAGTAGCCAAGCAGATGGACCAGGAATTCCGTAAGCTTCTCCAGGACAGGTTAAACATGGTGAAAGAAAAGCCACTTCCTTATAGTTTCACTCAATTTGAACAGGAATGGCAGTCGCTAAGAAGGTCTAAGCCAGAAGATTTTGAAAAATCTCCTGAGACTTTTATCTCCGAAGAAATCATAGGAAAAGTAGCAGAAGCATTGACTACTATTCCAAAAGGTTTCAAACCTATCAAACAGATAGAAGCTCAGATGAAGCAGCGTAAGGAGATGTTTTTCAGCACTAAGTCACTTAACTGGGCAGCAGCTGAGCTTTTGGCTTATGGTTCCCTGCTTTTGGAAGGTAAGACAGTAAGACTTACTGGTCAGGATGTGCAGAGGGGTACATTCTCCCACAGACATGCTGTACTACATGATGCCAGCTCAAATAAACCATATAATTCTCTTCACGAAATGAAGGATAGAAAAGGTAAATTTTCTATTTACAATTCCCTTCTTTCTGAATTTGCGGTACTTGGATTTGAATATGGCTACGGAATGGCCAATCCCCACTCGCTTACCATCTGGGAAGCACAGTTTGGAGATTTTGCAAACGGTGCCCAAGTGATGATCGATCAGTTCATCACCTCAGGGGAGTCTAAATGGCAAAAAATGAACGGATTGGTAATGCTGCTTCCCCACGGATATGAGGGGCAGGGACCAGAGCACTCCAATGCAAGACCGGAAAGATTTCTTCAGCTGGCAGCAGAATACAATATCATAGTGGCTAATATCACAGAGCCGTCCAACTTCTTCCATATGCTTAGAAGACAGTTGGCATGGGAATTTAGAAAGCCATGCATAGTAATGTCACCTAAATCACTGCTTAGACATCCTAAGGTAATGTCTCCGGTAGAGGAGTTTACCTCCGGTAGATTTAGAGAAGTGATCCAGGATCCTGAAGTAGAAGCTTCCAAAGTAAAAAGAGTAGTACTTTGCTCCGGCAAGATTTATTACGATCTTACTGAGCTTAGAGAGAAGGAGAAAGTTAAAGATGTGGCCATAGTAAGGGTGGAGCAATTACATCCGCTGCCTAAGAACCAAATCTTGGAAGCTGTTAAGAAATACAAAAAGGCTGAGGTGGTATGGGTTCAGGAAGAGCCTGAGAATATGGGGTATTGGACTTATATGATGAGATCGCTTTACAGGGATTTTCCTATGGAAGTGATTTCAAGAAAATCTAGTGCTTCACCAGCTACAGGTTATAACAAAGTGCATCACCAAGAGCAGGAAGCAATTTTATATAAAGCATTAAAGCTACAATAACACCTCCAAGTCCCATGAGCTGATCCTCATGGGGCAACGGGTTTAATTTTATCAATTTTAATCAATGTGAAATTAACCTTGGACCGTAGTCCGGGGGTAAAAAATCAAGATATGAGCTTAGAAATAAAAGTCCCAACCGTAGGAGAGTCCATCACTGAGGTAACAATCGGAGAATGGTTTAAGAAAGACGGTGACAAAGTAGAAATGGATGAAGTCATCTGTGAACTGGAATCCGATAAAGCTACCTTTGAGTTGACTGCTGAGGCAGCGGGGATTTTAAAAATAAATGCCCAAGAGGGTGATACTTTAGAAATAGGCGACGTAATCTGTACAATCGATACGGATGCTTCTGCCGGATCCAAATCCAATAACGGGTCATCTTCCCAACAATCTGAGGGACAAGATATCTTAAAAAAATCAGATACTACTGATGCACCATCTTCAGGGGCTACAGGAGAAGTGAAAGAAATGATCGTCCCTACAGTGGGTGAATCTATTACTGAAGTGACCTTGGCCAGCTGGCTAAAAGAAGACGGTGACTATGTGGAGCTGGATGAAATTATAGCTGAAGTGGATTCAGATAAAGCTACTTTTGAACTGCCGGCAGAAGCGAATGGGATATTAAGACACGTAGCCGCTGAAGGGGATACTTTAGAAATAGGCGGTCTGATCTGTAAAATAGAAGTAACTGAAGGTGGTGCTCCGTCTGAAAGTACCGGAGGTACTTCAGCTGAGTCAGCATCGGCTACCTCTTCATCCGCCTCTGATAAAGATACTTATGCAACTGGTCACGCCTCTCCTGCTGCATCTAAGATATTGGCTGAAAAAGGCATTAGCGCTGATAGCATTAAAGGTACTGGCAAGGACGGTAGAATCACTAAGGAAGATGCCGAGAAAGCTGAGAAAAAAGCTCCAGCTGCCCCTAAATCAGAAAGCAAACCAGCAACTAAGGAGGAAACTCCTACTCAGGATGCACCAAAAGTAGCTGGATCCAGAGATACTAAGAGAGAGAAAATGTCTTCATTAAGAAGAACAATCTCTAGACGCTTGGTTTCTGTAAAGAATGAAACGGCGATGCTCACCACTTTCAATGAGGTGAACATGAAGCCGATAATGGATTTAAGAAAACAATTTAAAGATCAGTTTAAAGAAAAGCATCAGGTAAATCTTGGCTTCATGTCTTTCTTTACCAAAGCAGTCTGCGTAGCGCTTCAGGAGTGGCCTGCAGTAAATGCACAGATAGATGGAAACGAAATGGTCTTTAATAATTTCTGTGATATTTCTATAGCAGTATCCTCTCCAAAAGGATTGGTAGTACCGGTGATCAGAAATGCAGAAGGCATGAGCTTTGACCAGATCGAAAAAGAAGTGGTAAGACTGGCGATCAAAGCAAGAGAGGGTAAACTATCGATAGAAGAGATGACAGGAGGTACTTTCACACTTACCAATGGAGGTATTTTCGGGTCGATGATGTCCACACCTATCATTAATGCTCCTCAGTCAGCCATCCTTGGTATGCACAATATAGTGGAAAGACCAATGGCCGTAAACGGTGAAGTGGTCATCCTTCCCATGATGTATCTAGCACTTTCATATGACCATAGGATCATTGATGGAAGAGAATCCGTCAGCTTCCTGGTACGCGTTAAGCAGCTGCTTGAAGATCCGGCAAGATTGCTATTGGGAGTATAGAAATTGTACAAAGTACAAAGTACCAGGTACCAAGTATCTGTACTACGACCTTTCGGAAGATAAAGCCATCCTTGTATCAGGAGGCCAGAAGGGTTTAGTATAATTATATTTTGAGTTTGAGAGAAAAGGTTTAATTTAAGTAATAGTTATAATTTTTTCACTCAAACTTTTATAAAATGCACAGTTACAAAGAATTGAATGTTTGGCAGAAGGCCATTGAATTAGCTGTTGATGTTTATGAAATTACTGATAGCTTTCCGCAAAAGGAACGATTTGGGTTAATTAGTCAGATTAACAGGTCAGTGGTATCAATTCCTTCAAACATAGCTGAAGGGGCTGGAAGGAATACAAAAAAAGATTTTGATCATATTTTAAGTATTGCTTTAGGATCCTCTTTTGAATTAGAAACACAACTTTTGATTTCTAATAGAAGAAAATATTTTGAGGCGATAGTCTTTCAAAAATTACAGACTGATTTGGAACATATTCAAAATATGTTAGCCAAGTTAAAACAGAGCTTAAATTTTAAATAATCGCCAATCTACTTGGTACTTTGTACTTGGTACTTAGTACCAAGATTGGTTTAAACCGAAATAACATGTACGACGTAATCGTAATTGGATCAGGACCGGGGGGATATGTGGCAGCGATAAGGGCTGCGCAGCTGGGGATGAAAACCGCTATCATAGAGAAATACTCCACTTTAGGTGGAACATGTCTTAATGTTGGCTGTATACCTTCCAAAGCCCTTTTGGATTCTTCAGAGCATTACCATAATGCTGAACATACTTTTAAAACCCATGGTATAGATCTGAAAGGCCTGAAAGTGAATTTCGGGCAGATGATCAGCCGAAAATCTGAAGTGGTAAAGCAGAATGTAGATGGTATCCAATACCTGATGAAAAAGAATAAAATTGATGTCCATCATGGCATGGGTTCTTTTGTGGATAAGAATACCATAAAGGTGAGTAAAGATGGTGGAGATTCTGAAGAGATCAAGGGTAAGCATATTATTATTGCCACAGGATCTAAGCCTGCCGCATTGCCCTTTATGAATGTCGATAAAAAGAGAGTAATTACTTCTACCGAAGCGCTTGAGCTTAAGGAAATTCCTAAGCATATGATCGTAATTGGGGGTGGAGTGATTGGCCTTGAACTTGGGTCTGTATATGCCAGGATAGGAGCCAAGGTTTCTGTAGTGGAATTTATGGACTCCCTCATCCCTACTATGGACAAGACCATGGGCAAAGAACTCCAAAAATCACTTAAGAAGATTGGTTTTGAATTTTACCTGAAGCATAAAGTTACTTCTGTAGAAAACAAAGGCAAAGAGGTGATAGTGAAAGCCGAGAACAGCAAAGGGGAAACCATAGAGCTGAAAGGCGATTATGTGTTGGTTTCAATAGGTAGGAAGCCCTACACAGAAGGGCTAAACGCTGAAGCTGCAGGAGTGAAAGTAAATGAGAAAGGTCAGATAGAAGTAGATGATCATCTGAAAACCACTGCTGATAATATCTACGCTATAGGGGATGTGGTAAGAGGAGCCATGCTTGCTCACAAAGCGGAGGAAGAAGGCGTATTGGTAGCAGAGCAGATAGCTGGTCAGAAGCCGCATATCAATTATAACCTTATACCTGGAGTAGTCTATACGTGGCCTGAAGTGGCTGCAGTAGGATATACCGAGGAGCAGCTTAAAGATATGGGAGTAAAGTTTAAAATCGGTAAGTTTCCATTTATGGCTTCTGGCAGAGCGAGAGCCTCTATGGATACAGATGGTCTGGTTAAGGTGCTTGCTGATGCTGAGACAGATGAGATCCTGGGAGTACATATGATCGGACCTAGGACGGCAGATATGATAGCTGAAGCAGTGGTGGCTATGGAATATAGGGCATCGGCAGAGGATATAGCTCGTATGTCCCATGCACATCCTACTTATACAGAAGCCTTTAAAGAAGCATGTTTAGCTGCAACTGAAAACAGGGCGCTGCATATATAAGTTTTTTTACCACAGATTTAGAATATTAATTTTCACCACAGATTTACAAGATTTTCACAGAATGTTATTCCAGTGTTAATCTGTAATATCTGTGGTGATTTTTTTTAGAGCTGATGAGCTATACTCCAGAATTAAGTCTCATTACTTTTTAAAATTTCATAATAATTCCAAAGTTTCAGAACCAAAGATGCGTAGCAGAGGCTGCCAACAACTTAAATAGATTTTATTTATTTTAATGTTCGGGAAGTTATTTTAACATTTACTCCATATTAAGTGTGTTTTTACTAGAAGTTTCTGAGTATTATATGATTTCTTTAGCATGCTTTTTGGGAAAACGGTATAGAGCTTAATATTCCTATTTTTAAGTTTGGAGGAATTTGTATTGTATGCATTCCTATGCAAATCATAGAGGATGCTGCGTATTTATAGAATACTCATTAAATCATGTCTTAATATTCTTCCCAAATTTAATTGAAAGCTCTATCTTTAATAATCATTACTAATTTTTGATAAACCTATCTATGTACCACACTTTACAACAGAAAATATCAGACCAGGGAATGTCTCCCGATAAGGCCAAAGAACAGATTGACAATTTTATAAACGGCTTTCCATTTCTACCTATCGAAGAAGCAGCGAGTATTGGAAATGGAATTAAAGATTTTTCAGACGAGGAGTTACAAAAATATATACAGCATTATTCTGAGAAGGCTCCAAATCAAAAAATTATAAAATTCATACCTGCCAGTGGAGCGGCTTCAAGAATGTTTAAGGACCTTTTCTCCTTTTTAGAAGGAGATGGAGATATCTCTAAAAATTCCTTCGTGCAAAAGTTTATAGATAATATTGAAAAATTTGCCTTTTATAAAGATCTTGACCATAGCCTTGAGCAATATGGGGGTATAAAAAAAGCTATAGATCAGAAAAATTATCAGTTGATCATAAGTCACCTGCTGGAAGATAAAGGGCTGGGATATGGAAATCTTCCTAAGGGACTATTAAAATTCCATCACTATGAAGATCATGACCGCACGCCTACCTATGAGCATTTTATTGAAGGAGTGCTTTATGGACAAGGAATGAACAATACAGTTAGGTTGCATTTTACAGTCTCTCCTGAGCATGAAGATCGATTCCATGAAGAAATTATTGAAATCCAACCAAAATTAGAAAAGGAATTCGGAGTTAAATTTGATGTAAGCTTTTCTCAGCAGAAAAAGGCAACTGATACTATAGCCGTAAATCCAGACAACACTCCATTTGAAGAAGAGGATGGCAGCATACTTTTTCGCCCTGCAGGTCACGGTGCGTTATTAGAAAACCTAAACGAAATTGATGGAGATCTCATTTTTATCAAAAACATAGATAATGTAGTGCCAGATAGATTAAAGGACACCACCAAAGAGTACAAAATGGCTTTGGGAGGTCTATTACTGGATATTCAGGAGAAAATTTTCAATGGACTTGATGCTTTGGGTAAAAAAATTGATCAAGATTCAGTTGATTATGCCCAGCAAATTATTACTGAACTGCTGCAGGGAAAATTGCCTGAAGGATATAATGAAATGAATCTCGAAGAGCAAGGAAAATACCTTCAATCGAAACTAAACAGACCTTTGAGAATTTGCGGGATGGTGAAAAATACCGGAGAGCCGGGAGGGGGTCCATTTTGGGTGAAGGAAAGCGATGGGTCAGTTGCTCTACAGATAGCCGAAACAGCTCAGATAGATTTGGACAACCCCTCTCAGAAAGAAATACTTCAATCATCTACACATTTTAATCCTGTGGATCTTCTTTGTGCGACTAAGGATTATAAGGGGCGGAAGTTTGATTTGTTGAAATATCGGGACCTAAAAACCGGTTTTATTACGGGTAAATCTAAGAATGGGAAAGAGCTAAAAGCAATGGAGCTTCCTGGCCTATGGAATGGCGCTATGGCTGATTGGAATACATTATTTGTCGAAGTCCCACTGATTACTTTTAATCCGGTAAAAACGGTGAATGACTTATTGAGGGATGAGCATCAGTAAGGATATGGATGCAGACTGTTAATTATCATATTAAGTAATAATAAGCATCCTGTGGCAGCCCTATAATTAGGGAAAGAACCTATTAATGAATCTTAGAAGTAAACGATTTTAGTGCAGAGTTTTATAAAAAAAGGACTGCTGAATTTGATCTGCAGTCCTTTTTTTATTTTCAATATTTAAAAAACTTTTAATAGAATGTTTGAAATAGAATTTTGAAATGAAAAATGTAGATGATATCCTAAAATTAGGTGATCCCCGCTTATATGAGATCTGTGAGCCAGTACTGAAGGAGGAATTATTACTGGTAAAAGATTGGGTAAAAGATCTTCATGAGGCAATGGAGAATATTCGTACTAAGTATGGCTTTGGTAGAGGAATCGCGGCACCACAGTTAGGTATAATGAAGAGGTTGTTTTATCTAAATATAGACAGGCCCCAAGTGATCATTAATCCGAAGATAGTCAATCCCAGTAATGAAATGTTTGAACTTTGGGATGACTGCATGAGCTTTCCAAATCTTTTAGTAAAAGTCAAACGACACACATCCATAACCCTTCACTACAAAGATGAGAATTGGCAGGATCAAGTTTGGGAGGTGACAGGAGCAGTATCAGAGCTAGTCCAGCATGAATATGATCATCTTGATGGTGTGCTTTGTACCATGAGGGCTTTGGATGATAAGTCGTTTAGATGGAGAGGATAGAAAGTATTTTGTAGGGGGGAAAGTTAAAAATAGTGAAAAGTAAGAGGCACGATGTTTATAAAGATTACTTCATCATACAGTGTTTTACATTCTGACTTTTTTTCATTAAATAATATCGAATACTGAATGATGAAAATCGAATATTAATAGATGTGGTACTGGAATAGGAAGAAATCAGAGCGTAATGGAAGGACCTATGTTCTTATTATTTAGATCATAATACTACCATCTTAGGACAAGTTCCTCTAGCTTCTAGCTCACATTATATTCATACTCCATACTCTATACTACCGACTATATACTTTTTTTAACGGCAAATTCCCCATTTCCCAAGGATACTTAATTTATTTTACTTAATTTTGCCCCAATTTAGCCATCAGTATCTTATCGACTAAAACCTATAAATAATGCCTAAGGATAGTAGCATCAAACATGTACTCATTATCGGTTCAGGTCCCATCGTCATCGGTCAAGCTTGCGAATTTGATTACGCCGGTTCACAGGCCTCCAGATCACTAAGGGAAGAAGGAATCACAGTCACCCTGATCAATTCCAATCCTGCCACCATCATGACGGACCCGGTTACTGCCGATAACGTTTACCTCCTCCCCCTCGAAAAGAAATCAATCATCAAAATCCTCAAAGACCATCCAGACATCGATGCTGTACTTCCTACTATGGGAGGGCAGACAGCTCTTAATTTGGCAATGGACTGCGATAAAGCAGGAATTTGGGATAAGTTCAATATCCGTATGATAGGGGTAGATGTGGACGCCATCGAGACTGCGGAAAACAGAGAGAAATTTAAAGCATTACTCGAAAAATTAGATGTTGGGGTATGTATCGGTAAGACTGCCACATCCTACCTACAGGGTCATGAAATTGCACAGGAGATAGGTTACCCACTTGTAATCAGACCATCTTATACCCTTGGCGGTACAGGTGGAGGATTTGTGGATAAGCCTGAAGATTTTGAAAGAGCGCTCACTGCAGGCCTTACTGCTTCGCCTACCCACGAAGTACTAATCGAGCAGAGTATCGTAGGCTGGAAAGAATACGAGCTGGAAGTTCTAAGGGACAATATCGGAAATATGGTGGTCATTTGTTCAATTGAGAATTTTGACCCAATGGGAGTACATACCGGTGATTCTATCACAGTAGCTCCTGCCATGACCCTACCAGATACTGTTTATCAGGAGCTAAGAAACCAGGCCATTAAAATGATGAATGGCATCGGACATTTTGCCGGAGGCTGTAATGTGCAGTTTTCTGTAAGTCCAGACAATAAAACCATCATCGGTATAGAGATTAATCCAAGAGTATCTAGATCTTCTGCTTTGGCATCTAAAGCCACCGGTTATCCTATTGCAAAAGTAGCTGCTAAATTAGCTATCGGTTATAATTTGGATGAGTTAAAAAATTC
>DATHVH010000195.1:0-7499 GCA_035461405.1 Anditalea sp. | reverse complement strand
CCCCTTCGCCTGTGACACCAGCGTCCCATGCAGCAGGCGCATTAATAGAAGCAGGGGCCCACTGGAATCCGTCAAATATAGCATCCTGGTAATTGAATGGAGTACCAAGGGAAGTGGATTCCGGAGAACGTCTAGGCATATTATTATCTAAAGAAAGTTCAGCTCCTCTGGTCTCTGGATCTTTGATATATTTTAAAATAATATCTGGAGTGATTGACTCAATACCATTAATTCTTTTAGCCTTTGCATAGAAATCACCCGACTTGGCTACTGCAACAGCTACCCCTATTTCAGGGTAAGTTTTTACAATTTCCCCTCCGGCATTTTGTATGCTTCGTGCTAAGTTATTTGGTAAATTAGGTCCTTTACTCAAAATTAAAAATCTTCCAGTGAAGTCTCCCTGTCTCATATTGGTAAAGTCCGTCATCTCTACCAATTCACTAAAGTCAAATCCATGCAAATTTAACTCTTCCTCCAGTTTTGTTTCATTAACTGGATCCAGCTCTGTAAGATTATTGTCGCATCCTGCAAACAATAAACTTATTATCACAATTAGAAGTGATACTTTAGGGTTTTTGAGGTACATCATTTAGGTAAGTTTAAAAGTGTGAAATACTGTGATGTGGTTGTTTTTTTTAAGAACTATACTTAAAGTGTTTTTAAAAGAAAATAAAATTGGCAAGAATGGAAGTTCTGATAATAATCCACTAATAAAATTAAAAAATATTCACTAAAAATCATATACTTAATCAATTGATAATCAAAAATTTATAATCACTATTTAACTCTTTCAAACTACTCTATCTTTTGTGGAATTGTACATTTTCAGGTAGATATCAAAAAAGGCGCCATCCTTTCGGAAAGCGCCTTTAATATATAAGCGAAAATTAAAGAATATTACTTCTTATTCTCGTCCATTTTTTCTTTCAATGCAGTCAATGCATCAAGATCGCCAAGAGTAGATTTCTCTGCTGCTGGCTGGTTAGAAGACGGCTTGTCTTCACCCTTCTTCTTAGAAGTTGGAGCTGCACCGGCTGCCTTCTTGGCACCTTTAGGAGCGGCTGCTTCTTCTTTGAACATAGCAGTGTGAGAAAGAACTATTCTCTTATCTTCTTTAGAGAATTCGGTTACTTTGAAATCCAAAGATTCACCTACTTCTACCTGAGAACCATCTTCTTTTTCAAGATTTTTGATAGTAGCAAAACCTTCCAAACCATATGGCAACTCAAGTACAGCGCCTTTATCGTTTTTAGAGTTTACAGTACACTTGTGCACTGATCCTACCGGGAAGATGCCTTCGAAAGTATCCCAAGGATTTTCTTCCAACTGCTTATGACCTAGGGCCAATCTTCTGTTATCTACATCAAGTTCAAGAACGATCACTTCTAGCTCATCTCCTACTTTTACATATTCAGATGGATGCTTGATCTTCTTAGTCCAAGAAAGGTCAGATACGTGAACCAAACCGTCGATACCTTCTTCCAATTCAAGGAACAAGCCGAAGTTAGTCAAGTTTCTTACTACTCCTTTATGCTTAGTGCTAACAGCATATTTAGAACCCATGTCCTGCTTAGTCCATGGATCTTCAGTAAGCTGCTTGATACCTAGAGACATTTTTCTGTCATCTTTGTCTAGCGTCAATACTACTGCTTCGATTTCGTCACCAACTTTCACAAAGTCAGCTGGATTTCTTAAGTGCTGAGACCAAGACATTTCAGATACGTGGATCAAACCTTCTACACCAGGAGCTAACTCCAAGAATGCACCGTAATCAGCCACATTTACTATCTTCCCTTTAACTCTAGAACCGATTTCAAGTTCAGCAGAAAGAGAATCCCAAGGGTGAGAAGTCAACTGCTTCATACCTAGAGATATACGCTTCTTGTCATCATCAAAGTCAAGTACCACAATCTGAACTTTATCGTCAAGATTAAGTACTTCCTCTGGATGATTGATTCTGCCCCAAGAGATATCAGTAATGTGAAGAAGACCATCTACACCACCAAGATCAATGAATACACCGAAGTTAGTCATGTTCTTGATCACACCTTCCAATACCTGACCTTTTTCAAGGTTGTTAAGGATTTCAGCTTTTTGCTTCTCAAGATCCTTCTCGATTAGGACTTTATGAGAAACTACTACGTTATCGTTAGCGTGGTTGATTTTAACCACTTTCACTTCCATTTTCTTACCTACATAGATATCAAAGTCTCTGATAGGCTTCACATCAATCTGAGAACCTGGTAGGAACGCCTCTACACCGTAGATATCTACTATAAGACCACCTTTAGTTCTTCTCTTCACAAGACCTTCTATGATGTTATCATGCTCAAGGGCTTCTTCGATATCAGACCATGCACGGACCATTTTGGCTTTCTTTCTAGAAAGAACCAATTGACCTAAGCTGTTTTCCTGCTCTTCGATGAATAGTTCAACCTCATCACCGATTTTAAGATCAGGAAGATCTCTAAATTCAGTCCTTGGCACCAATCCATCTGATTTAAAACCGATATTGATGATCACATCTTTATCATTGATACCTACTACGGTGCCTTTGATAACTTCTTTTTCAGTGATCTCATTTAAGGTGTTATCATAAAGCTTCTCCATTTCGGCTCTTTCCGCCTTAGTGTAGCCTTCTCCAAAACCTTTGGTTTCAAACTTTTCCCAGTTAAAGTCTTCTGTTTTATTTGACATATTAATAAATGACCCTGACTTTCAACAGCCCTAGAGTCTTCAGGCTGAGGTTTTTAGTTATAAATTTTCCCGCATAAAAGGGACCGATCACTTGAACGGACTGCAAAGGTACTAAAATTTATGGAATTGAGTCAAAGGATATTATGAAAAAAGTATTTCTTAAACTACTGCTCACCATTTAAAAAAAATCCTCACCCTCAGAACTTTAAAATAGCTGATGAGGACACAGAATCAGTTGTGTAAAACTAAATGATTAAACATTACTCTATTAAAATAGCCTGCGACTTCTAAGATCCTATTTTACTCAAGGAACTTTAAACCGAGCTAAATACACTAAAAACAATTTACATACAATAATTACAGAATATCAAGAAACAAATAAATCCTATACCAACATGCAAGTAAACTAGTTCCCAAAGACTTTTCTTACAAATCACGAAAACCTTTTCAAGAAAATTTAGAGTAATAATGTTCACTTGAGTTAGGCATGAATAAATCCTTCTATTAAATACTGGTATGCTCTGCCTTAATTTATTTACTCAGATTATCTCTATAATCTAAGTCAAAGATTTATAATTAAAATTTATTTCTATAAATACGGTTGTTAAGCACAAAAATTGCCAATGTATTTTTCTTATAGATCGATAAACATTAACTGAAAGATTTTGATTATCGTTTTTTATATACAATTCTTTTTAATCTCGCATTTTTAGCAAGCAGAAAACAACCAACTTTAATGAAACAAACCATATTAGTAGCAGGCGGAACCGGCAATCTGGGGGAAAGGATAGTCAGGGCTTTACTGGCAAGGAATGCCGAGGTAAGGGTGCTTTCCAGGCTAAGCTCAGACAGTAATAAGCTCAAACACCTAGAGGCACTTGGTGCATTGATTTTAAAGGTGGATATGTCCAAAACAGAAGAAATTAAAAAAGCATGCATTGGAGTGTCCTGTGTAGTATCAGCCCTAGCAGGATTAAAAGAAGTCGTGATAGATATTCAGAGAAATTTATTGGCTGGAGCAGTAGCGGCCGGAGTGCCTCGATTCATACCTTCTGACTATTCTCTTGACTTTACTCAGCTTACTCCCGGTGGTAATAGAAACCTTGATCTCCGAAGAGAATTCCATTCTTACTTAGATAAAGCTCCCATAGCCGCTACTTCTATATTCAACGGTCCCTTTACAGAATTGCTGACCAAAGAGATGCCTATGATAGTTCCTAAAATAAAGAGTGTCATTTACTGGGGAGATGCGGATCAAAAGCTGGATTTTACTACAATGGATGATACGGCTGCCTTTACTGCGGAAGCGGCTTTAGATTATTCTACTCCCAGATATCTGTGGATTGCCGGCGACCAGATCAGTGCCCGAGAAATAAAAGATGTTCAGACGGAACTGACTGGAAAAAAATTCTTTCTAGTAAGAGCAGGTGGACTTGGTTTGCTCAACACCTTTATCAAGGTAGGTCAAACGCTTTCACCTGCGAACAAAGAACTTTATCCAGCATGGCAAGGAATGCAATACATGAGGGACATGGCTGAAGGAAAAGCAAAAGTGCAACTCTACGATAACGATCGATACGGGGAGACGAAGTGGACTAAGGTGAAGGATGTATTAGGGATTAATGGATTAGTGGATTAGGTATTATTAATTTGTGGTCATTAGTTCTTCGTGATTTAAACCAATCACAGCAACTGGCAAAATAGTGGTGATTCTTTATTATATTTATGTATGCTCAACTATCACAAAAATATTGAAACGGTAGACGCATATCTAAGTATTTTCCCAGAGGATATACGGCGGGTGTTGGAGAGGATCAGGTCCATAATAATGGATAAAGCTCCTGAAGCTGTTGAAAGCATCAGTTATGGTATGCCTGCCTATAAATATCATGGAAAGCCCCTGGTATACTTTGCCGCTCAGAAAAAGCACATAGGTTTTTATGCTACCCCTACCGGACATGAAGCCTTTAAAGACGAACTTTCTCAATACAAACAAGGTAAAGGATCTGTTCAGTTTCCTTATAGCAAACCCATACCGTTTGATCTGATCGGAAGAATCGTAGAATTTCGAGTTGGCGAAAACAAGAAATTTAGAAGATTAGTTGATTAGTTTGATTTGTGGAGTAGTGATTTAACGATGGGTAGTGCTATAGGGAATAGTACTAACTTTTTGTAGGTGATATATCATTTAATAGTGCCTCTTTTCCTAAGTTTCATTTTTTAATATTCTCATAAAAAAGCTCCCGACATGTATACATCGGGAGTCTTATTTACTAATCAGTTATTGCCTTACCCTTATAGGATATTCAGGCGATTGCATCTTCTTAGGTGGATTGGCCTTTAATTGTTCCAGGACGACTTCGATGGCTTTTTCTAATTGTGGATCTCGGCCCTGAACCACTTCTTCCGGCCACTGCTCTACTTCTATATCGGGTGAAACGCCTACGTTTTCGATACCATAACCCTCCTCATCATAGAAGGCCAGATTTGGTGCGGTTACGCTGCCCCCATCTATAAATTCCGGAAATCCTAATATCCCTACCAAACCGCCCCAAGTAGTTTTGCCTATTATGGTTCCTATATTGTTTTTTCTAAATAGATAAGGGAAGTAATCACCACCCGAGCCTGCTGTCTCATCAACTAACAGCACTTTAGGTCCCTGTATAGAAGCATTGGGTGCTTTTTGGTCTTTCCCATAGCGATAATTCCAATATGATTGGGCTGGACGATTTAAGACATCTATGTAATAATCCGCCAGCTGCCCTCCACCATTAAATCGCTCATCTACGATAATAGCGGCTTTGTCAGCCTGAGGAAAGAAATAGCGTTTAAAATATTCATGCCCCAAGGAAGTAGTATTTGGGACATAAACATAGGCTACCTGACCATCCGTAGCCTCATGAACCTTTCTCATATTTCCTTCTACCCAATCTCTATTTCTCAAATCACTTTCAGAAGCCAGAGGAGTGACAGTTACTTTTCGGGCATTCGAACCATTAGGGTTTGCCGCTACCTTTAACTCAGTTACTTTTTCAGCTGTGTTTTCAAAAAAACTATATAAATTTTCATCTGAAGTGACTTTTTTTCCATTTACTTCCAAGATATAATCTCCTACATTTACATTAACACCAGGCTCAGTTAGAGGCGATCTGAGAGATGGGGTCCAGTTAAGTCCTCCATATATCTTTTTGATCCTATACAAACCATTTGCTTCTTCATAGTCAGCACCTAGCAACCCTCCAGGTATACTTTTCGAACTAACTCGTTTATCTCCAGTACTGGTAAACCTATGATGGCCTACTCCCAGCTCGCTAAACATCCATTCCATTACCCGATAAAGATCACCCTTGGTGGCAAGGTCCGGTAAAAACGCGGCATATTTTTCCCTAATCGCATCCCAATCAGCACCATGCATTCCGGGGTCATAGAAATAATCCCGATTTACACGCCATGCTTCATGAAAGATATTTGGCCATTCCTCTAGGGGATTTATCTTCACCTGCACACCATCCATTTTGATTTCAGATGTTTCCTTCCCTTTTTTATCCCTGTCCATTATGTACCACTTATTTTGGTTCCTATAAAGTATTTTATCTCCTTTTGAAGTGATTTTAAATAAATCCACCTCCAACAGTGTTTCTTCTTCTCTTTTATTCAAATCATAATATTTAAGAGAACCCTTATTATTGTCAGAGGATTGAGCTATATAATAAATCTGGCCTTCTTGCGGTACCTGAAGACTACTGTACTTACCTGAACCAATAGGAATAGTAATTATTCTGTTTTCTATACCATCCCAGTCTATTTTTAAATTTTTGGGCTTTTCCTCCTTCTTATTATCACTTTCTTTTTCTTCTGTAATTTCTCTATCATTTTCTCTTGCTAGCGGTGAAAGTGTCTCCTTCTGTAAGGTTACCAGATAAAGTGAATTGCTCATGGTCATATCCTGATTCGACTGATCAAACCAGTTTACCACGGGTCCGGCATCTGTACTGGCTAACATGTATAGATATTTACCTTTAGGGTCAAACACTGGATTTGTCACATTAGAAAGTCCATCCGAAACAGGGTAAGATTTATTTTCTGCTACATTATATATGTATGCTCTTTCATAATTGGTATTGGTAATAATGGTATAGGATAACATGTCTCCCGCAGGGGACCAGCTACCAAACAGATCTCTATATTCTCCTGGAATATATACCGCATCAGATCCTATTTTAATACTCTTACCGCTTGCTACATCTGTTATATAAAGATTCCTCCCATTATCTACAAATGCCACTTTCTTGCTATCGGGCGACCAGTGGATATACGCATAAAAACCTGAACCATCTATATCGATTTTTTGTACATCACCATCTCCTTGCTGGTTTTTCACATGAAGACTATATTCACCACCTTCATCAGAAAAATAGGCAATAGATTCTCCGTCGGGGGACCAGGCGGGAAATTTCTCATGAACACCGGGTGTTTGGGTGATATTTTTTGGGTCTCCTTTTTTGGTGGGGACAGTTATAATCTCTCCTCTAAAATCCATTACCAGTCGGGCTCCCGAAGGCGAAATATCTCCACTACGAAAATAATTGGTCCCAGAAACAAACCTCGAACGGTGTTCTAAAAGATCAGTTGCGATTCCAATTTTTATCCTTTTGGTTTCATCTGTATTTACGTTATGTAAATGAAGATAACCTGCCTGTTCAAAAATGACTTCCTCTCCAGATCCTGAAATATTTATTACCGGAAAATCCTCAAAATCCGTATGCTGTTCAATATTTCTATTGGATGGATCAAAGCTGTAA
>DATHVH010000194.1:0-2188 GCA_035461405.1 Anditalea sp. | reverse complement strand
ATTCTATGCCTATCTAGTATCAAAAAAACATTGCCCTTGCTGTCTATCCATAATTTTTTATTTCTATGTTTATCCTCACGATTCTCATAGGGAATACTTTTAAAACTGAGATCAGCAGGATTATAAATCCCATATTCTTCTCCATAGTTTAACCACATATTCCCTTCTCTATCTTCCATGATTTGGCGTACTGGTTTGGCGGGAAGCTCTTGTGGTTTTTTGATCCCAAAGTAAAGAAAGTATTTTCCATCAAACCGCTGTAATCCATTGGAGGAACCAACCCATATATAGCCTTTTTTATCCTGCCAAATGGCATAGACATTATTAGAGGCCAAACCTTCATTGATGGTTATTCTATTGAAAAACCTATGTGGGTTTGCCATTAGTAGCTGGCTGATGAGGCAAAGGCCAAAAATGAACATTAATCGCTTCATAATCAGTAGTAAAAATAAGTATTGGTTGGGAATATTTATATCATTGCTAAGAGTAAATCACATCTTTATGTGGGGTATTTTTTTGTGTAATTAGTATTCCTCAATGCAACTCTCAGAGCATTTTTCCAATCATAATTGAAATTCGATCATTATATGAATAAATGCTGGGTAAAATCCTTATAGGAAGGTAAAGCACACCCAGCAAAATTTAAATGAAAATTTATTATTAAAACAGATTTTAACTAATATGAAAATGAAAAAAAGATTGATTTTTCCTTTATCCTTTGCCCTATTGGCTAGTTTGGGATTCACACAGTGTCAGCAGTCTACCAAATCTGAAAATGTCGAAAAACCAGCCATTGACCTGCATGGTCATCAAACACTGGAAGATTACGGCAAGCATCTGGTGAATATTTCCGGTTGTCATGATTGTCATACTCCGCGTAAGATGGGTCCCAGGGGGCCGGAAATGGATATGGAACTGGCATTGTCAGGGCATCCTACCGCTATGCCCATACCCGACATCGACAGGGGAGAGCTAGAAAGTAAAGGTATAGCGGCTACTCAAACGATGACCGCATGGCTTGGCCCTTGGGGAGTATCCTATGCGGGTAATATTACCTCTGATGATGAAACAGGTATAGGGGAGTGGACAGAAGAACAATTCTTCATAGCCTTAAGGGAAGGTAAATACCGTGGGGTTAGAGATGCTAGGCCATTATTACCTCCCATGCCTTGGGAAGTTTTTCAAAATATGTCTGATAATGAAATCAAAGCGATCTATGCTTATCTTCAGTCCACTAAGCCTATCAAAAATCAGGTACCGTATGCGATGCCGCCTACCAGTGCGATGTGAAAAATTTAAATAGGGTGAGTTGATTTTTTTGCTTAATGGTTTAGTAAAGGGTGGGCTGTATCGCTCACCTTTTTTGTTTATGTGAATTGTAATTATTTGATTTTAGCGGAATAGATTGATGAAACTGATAATTAAAGTTGGTTATTAAATCTTACCTATGATGTAGTTAAGAAGGCCTGATATTATTTTATTTCTCACATATATATGTGAAAATGAATAAGTTGACTTTTTTTAATGCAACTTTTTATCCCTGCAAAGCATCTAGTGGATGTATGAAATAAATTCTTATTCAAAATTAAACAAATTAATAAAATGAAAACTAGAGTATTTAGTAAAAAGTATGCAGTAGCACTTTTAGGGATTGTTTTTGCATTGTCAGGATTGATTAATGCTAGTGCGCAGGGTCTTGGCTTACTTTCAAGAAGTGGGGAAGAGTTTTCTTCTAAAGTTGGTATAGCATCCCACATATATCATGATAACGAAAAAGAAGTGCTTGATCTCGAAGAAATAAATATAGTAATCGAGGAAGTGGCCACTGTCACATTTATCAATAAAATGGGGGAAGTTGTAGCAGTATTAAAGGGTGACAAATCTGTATTGGATGATATATACCAAGATAGTATTTCAAAAAGTTACCTTTTAAGTTCTTATGGTGTTCATGAGGTGTATTTAGCGAGATAGTATGTTTATGAGAAACAAAGGAAAAGGGACCTGTAAGTTTTTTAATAATGAAATGAGTAGATAAAACTAAAGTATATTAAGGTTAAAATTTAGATTACAAAGCGGACTTAAGAGTCCGCTTTTTTTTATAATCTTATGTGTTTAGGTATATCGGATATTCCCTAATTCCATAATCTATATTAAAAAAACACCTTCTGAAAACACATTGAATATTGTG
>DATHVH010000193.1:0-14858 GCA_035461405.1 Anditalea sp. | reverse complement strand
ATAGAACCCTATGATCTGGTGATAGATGGAAGTGACAATTTTTCCACTCGCTATCTGGTAAATGACACCTGTGTAGCTTTGGACAAGCCATTGGTATATGGTAGCATTTTAAAATTTGAAGGACAGATAGCCCTTTTCAATCATCGGGGAGGCAAGAATCTACGGGACATCTTCCCCGAACCACCAAATCCAGAAGACGTACCTAGCTGTTCGGAAAATGGTGTACTGGGCACACTCCCAGGAATCATAGGGCTTATGATGGCTCAGGAAGCCTTAAAGCTAGTTTTGAACCTACCTGTCTTACATAACGAATGGGTAGTGTTTGACACATTGAAGATGGAGATGAGGAAGTTTAGGTTTTAAAGGGATGTTGGATGTCCAATGAACGATGTCGGATGAAATGAAGTAGGAATTGGGAAGGACGAAGTAAGAATAAAAGGACGGAGACCAAAGATCGAACGACCGATCCGGGCCGACTGCATTCCGTTATGCAGGTAAGTAGGAATATTAACGCTATACACCTAGCGGCCAACGGGAAGTAGTGAGTTATAAGAAAATCTACATACACATTTTATGAAAAAAACTCTTTGCTATTCTGAGTATCCCACTGAAATCTCAGTGGTTTAAAATTGTCGATTTTTAAATATTTTTATCTGAATGACAAAAGGGTTATATTATAAAATAAAACATGATCTATGGGCCGATTCTTAATCAATTCCACCATATTTTTATTATCTCTAACAATGCTATCTTGCCAGCAAAATGAAAAATACAATGATGATGTGGAGACAATAAAGGCTATAAGTGCGGCACGTGCGAAAGCATTTAATGAAGGAAATGCTGCCGGTATAGCGATACATTTTACTGACAGTGCCTATCTGATGGCACCCGAAACAGAGACTTTGCGAGGAAGAAATGCGATTGAAGCGTACTATCAGAAAATTTTTGATGAATACAAAACAGAACTGGAAAGTGGATATGAGGAGGTAAAAGTAGATGGTGATCTGGCTTATGGAAGAGGATTTGCCAAGGTACTGTTACGTCCAAAATCAGGTGGTGAACCCATTTCATCTACTTCCAAATACCTAAATATTTTGGAAAGGCAAGCCGATGGTACCTGGATGACTACCCATGATATATGGAACGGAAATGAATAAAAAATAAAGCAAGTAATTTTTCATGAGCTTGTGTCTATAGAATTTTCTGCTTCACATCAAAAAAATCAAAGTGCCTCCCATTACTGCCATACCAAATATGAGCCCCCATTTAACATATTTCGGATGATCTAGCTGGAAAGCCGTAGGTAAAATCTCAAATAATGATACATATATCATAATGGTTGCCAAGAAAACATTCACTATCTCCATTGCTTCTTCAGTGATGTCTTGAAAAAACAAAAAGTAAGCAATTATTGCCCCAAAAGGCTCCGACAGACCGGCGATAATCGTTATGAATACTGCTTTTTTCTTATTTCCAGTAGCTCTGTATATAGGGAGAGAAACAGCCATACCTTCTGGGATATTATGAATAGCTATCGCAATGGCTATACCTATTCCCAACTGTAAATCCTGAATGGTAGCCAGAAAAGTAACAAGGCCTTCAGGTAAATTATGAACTGCCAGTGCTATGGCGGTTACAATACCTGAACGATATAGTTTTTTTGATTTCTTAATATCTTGTTTATCAGAAGATATATTTGAAAGATCGGCTTTCTTTAAGCCATTGTTATTTAAGAGCAGCTCTACTAAACTGGTCACGACAGTAATAATCAATAATCCTCCTAAAAAATATAATGTAACATGGGCAAAAGCAGAAGATAAGCCAATCTCATCCTTGAGGAATTCTAAAGCCCCAAAAAGCATTTCAAAGAAAGATATAAAAAGCATAGCACCAGCTGCCAGACCTAGACCAAAGGCTAAAAAATAGTCCTTTTTAGCAAATGGAGTAAAAGCAATCAGCCCTCCTACTCCAGTAGAAAGGCCAGCCAATAATGTAAGGAAGAATGCAAAAATTACTATACTATCTATTTCCATTCAAAAGGTAATTCCATATTTATATGCGAAAATACTATTAACTATATACCAACTATAATACAAAAGGTTACCTAAATCATTTATTTTTAAATATTAACTATTAATGACTAATCCTATCTTCTGTTTGACCTGAGTATATCAGAAAATGTACTCACAAGACCATCACCATTTTTATACCTTTAGAGTTATTAAAAAAACCCAGAATACTCTGGGCTTTATCATTATATAATAAATAATATTTAATTATTAAGCAGCACTTTGAAAACTTCTACAAGCTTCTGCACAGGCTTTACAAGCCTTGGCACATTGCTGACAGTGATCATGTTTATGCTGTCCACATTCTGCTGCACACTGCTCACATATCTCTATACATTCCTTAATCACATGCTTAGCATGCTCTGAATGAGAAGCTATAAAGCTTGCAGTAAGCTGACAAATTTTGGCACAATCACGGTCCAGCCTGATGCATTTTACCATCATACTGATATCTTCTTCTGATAGACAGGAGTCCAGACAATTTTCACATGCTGCAGCACATTCTGCTAATTTCTGAATCAATTCTTGATTATGGTTCATATTTATAAAGTTTAGTGGTATAATATTATAACAGGCTCTATCCAAAAAAGTTAATCTCTATTCCAGGAATATTAGATGACTTAGGTTAGTCTTTTTTAATTTCTTTTATTTTTAATGACTCACTGATGTTCATTATTTGTTAAATTCGAGAACTTTAAAATAACACTCCTGCTTATAAACTATGGAGCGAAGCCCAAACCAAATTTATGTATTAATGAAAAACCAGCTTTCTTTTACTTCTCCTCAATTGATAGATCAAATCGATCAGTATGGCAAAATATACGAATTTGAACCAGGTCAAACGATTATAGAACCAGGTCAATATATAAAAATGATACCCATTATATTAGAAGGATCAGTCAAGGTAATGCGCCGAGGAGATGATGGTCATGATCTGTTTTTATACTATATAGAAGGTGGAGATACCTGTGCCATTTCACTGACTTGCTGCAGCACTGCACAGCAAAGTGAGATAATGGCTATAGCTGAAGAAAAAACAACTATTTTAGGAATCCCAGTCAACAAGCATGAAGAATGGACTAATGAATTCACCCAATGGAAAGACTTTGTAGCTTCTACTTACCAAAAAAGATTTCAGGAGTTATTGGGAGTTATAGATGATATTGCTTTTAAAAAGATGGACGAACGTCTTCTGAAATACTTAGTGGTAAAATCCAAACAACTAAACACTCTCGAACTTCCTATCACTCACCAAGAAATAGCAAAGGAATTAGGCTCTTCACGCGAAGTTATCTCAAGGTTATTAAAACAATTAGAAAAGCGAAAACTGGTGGAATTGGGTCGAAATATTATCTATATCCGAGATGGAATAGAGGAATTTCTAGAATAATAAAACACTTTATCTTTTCTAATTCTTATAAGGGTCTAAGTCTCCCGGTGACTATAGTCACAGATTTAAAATTTTAACTTAATTATTTTTGTATTAAATTTTAAATGAAATCAATATGAACATAAAACAATTTGAAGATAAAGGCCTATCCCATTTTTCATATGCGGTCGTAGCAGACAAGAAAGTGTTATTGGTAGATCCTGCCCGTAATCCACAACCTTACTACGATTATGCTAAAGAAAATGGAGCGGAAATCATTGGTGTTATTGAAACCCATCCTCATGCAGATTTTGTAAGCTCTCATTTGGAAATACATAATACCACCGGTGCCACCATCTATATAAGTGAAAAGGTCGGTGCAGACTATCCCCATCGTGCATTCGATGAAGGCGATGAGATTACACTAAGCGACAATGTTAAACTGAGGGCACTATTTACTCCTGGACATTCCCCAGATGGTATTAGTATTGTATTATCAGAAAATGGAGAAGATAAAGCAGTATTTACCGGAGATACATTATTTATCGGAGATGTAGGACGTCCAGACCTACGCGAAAAAGCTGGTAAAATGCAGGCAAAACGTGAAGAACTTGCTCGGATGATGTACCATAGTACGAGAGAAAAGCTCATGAAATTAGGAGAAGATGTAATTGTTTATCCGGCACACGGATCAGGATCACTGTGTGGCAAGGGCATGAGTGATGCCAACTCCAGTACCATCGGGGCAGAAAAAAGTACAAACTACGCGCTTCAGGATATGTCTGAAGATAAATTTGTAGACATGCTTTTGGAAGATCAACCATTTATTCCGAAATATTTCCCCTATAACGTAGATCTAAACAAGCAGGGGGCCCCACATTATCGGGACAGCATCAATAAAGTAGTCAGGATGCAGGATAACTTTATTCCAGAAGAAGGAGCTGTAATAGTAGACACCAGAAAAGCTGAACAGTATAAATCCTCTCATCTGGATAATGCTGTCAATATCATGGAAGGTGATAAATTTGAAACCTGGCTGGGAAGTATTATAAGCCCACAGGAATCGTTTTACCTAGTAGCAGATGATGAAAACACTTTGAAAACAGTAATTCAGAAGGCTGCTAAAATAGGGTATGAACTTAACATCAAAGGTAGCTTTTTATATAACCTTCAAGATGGAAAAGGCTTTGATGATTTTGACAAAGATTCATTTAAGAATAATAAGGAAGCCTATACCATCCTGGATATAAGAAATACCAGCGAAGTAAAAAATGATCCGAAATTCCCTTCGGCGATTAACATACCTCTACCTGAACTTCGGGAACGAGTAGAAGAAATCCCAAATGATAAACCAATAGTGGTACACTGTGCAGGCGGATACAGATCAGCAGCCGGGTCCAGTATCGTAAAAAACCATTTTGAGGAAAAAACGGTGATGGATATGAGTGAAGCTATCAAAGAGCTTTCTTGATATATTTCAATCAGCAGACTTCATGTCTGCTGATTTATTTTCTTATGTGTTTAATTAAATTTCGATCATGAAAATCTTACTTCCCTTCCTAATATTTTTAATTATTTCAATGACACATGAGGTTCTTGCCCAAAAAGCAGGTAGTAATAAAAACATTATTTTAACTGATAACTTTCAACCCACTCAAGAAGCTGTTATTATTGATGGCAGACCCCAAAGCCTGTTTAAGAGTTCCCATTTACCGGGAGCGATCAATATCCAGGAAGCAAAATTTGGAGAATATTTGGGAAAGACAGTCCTTCCGGAAGTTAAATTTTTCCTAGTGGCAGCTGATCTTCCTTCGCTTGAATATTTAATAGTCCAAGCTGATTCTATTGGCTATACAGAAAACATATTAGGCGCTTTTATTTATACAGAAACCGATGGCGCTAAAATGGACCTTTTTGATAAGGAGGATTTTATATCCAATCCCGATAAATACACCATAATAGATATTCGTTCGAAAAAAGAATTTGAAGAAAATAAGGTTTTTCCCAATGCCCTAAATTTCCCACTGGATAAGTTACAGGATGATGCTATAAATATACCTAATGATAAACCTATTGTTGTCCATTGTGCCACGGGATATCGGTCCACTATAGGTAGTAGTATTATATTAAATGTTGTAAAAAATCAACCCGTGCTGGATATGGGCGCAGACATTAAAGAATTCAGAAAGTTAGAATAATAGAAATAATTTTTGCTTGGAAATCAATAAATACAGCTCATTTAAAATAATAGCTGATGGATGATCTTTTTACCTATTTTGATAGATTTAATTTACTAACGCCTTCTTCAAAAGAAGCAATTATTAAACTCTGCTCCGAAATAACTATTTCCAAAAACAGTGTTTTACAGGAGATTGGGGCTACATGCAAAACCATTTACTTTGTAAAATCAGGAGTGGCAAGAATCTATTACTATAAAGATGGAAATGATATAACAGAACATTTTTCTTTCGATGGGAATATAATAGCGAGAGTAGAAAGTCTCTTTACAGGGCGGCCTTCTCAAAAAGCTATTCAAGTCCTGGAAGATTCCACTATCATAGCTATTAATGCTGTACAGCTATTTAAATTATATGATGCCCACCCGGACATAGAGCGATTGTTTAGATTGATATTTGAAGCGGAGCATGTTCAGACAGTAAAGCGTCTGGAAAGTCTGCAGTTCCACACTGCTATGGAAAGATACCAAGCACTTTTAAAGGAAAAAGATGTAATCCAAAGAATTCCATTAAAGCATATAGCTTCCTATTTGGGTATTACCCAAGTTAGCCTTAGTAGAATCAGAACCGCTGTCACCTGATTATTTAACATTTGTAAAAGGATATCTATTTTACAAGCGGGACATTTGTAACATATAATCACTATAGTTACAATGGAAAACATTAAACTCGGACTGAAGGAAAACTGGAAGCAATTTTTTTTACTTGTTATCATAAATGGCTTTGTAGGTGGTATGATCGGTTTGGAGCGTAGCATCCTGCCCCAGATCGCGGAGGAGGAATTTGGTATTGCTGTAAAGTCTGCCATACTTTCATTTATCGTGGTTTTCGGCATTGTCAAAGCTATTTCAAATTATTACGCTGGTACATTGGCCAATCGATTTGGAAGAAAAAATCTTTTAATCTTCGGATGGGTGATGGCTATCCCTGTTCCTTTCATATTGATGTATGCACCTGATTGGAACTGGATCCTTGTTGCAAATTTGTTTCTGGGAATAAACCAAGGCTTAGCCTGGAGCAGCACAGTAGTAATGAAAATTGACCTTGTAGGTGAGAAGCAGAGAGGATTTGCTATGGGCTTAAACGAATCGGCCGGGTATTTATCTGTAGCATTAGTGGCCTTTTTAACAGGGTATATAGCTAGTGAATATGGTATCCGGCCTTATCCATTTTACTTGGGTATTGGATTGGTGATTTTTGGATTGTTTGGAAGTATCTTTTTGGTAAAAGATACCAGGCAGCATTTAGCTACGGAAAGTACAGATAGTCCAATCTCAAGATTAAAAAATCCTTTTTGGGATACCACTTGGCGGGATAAAAATCTCGGTTCAGTTACTCAGGCCGGTTTGGTGAACAACTTAAACGATGGCATGGTGTGGGGTATACTACCTTTGTTGCTAGCTAGCAGACAATTTAATCTGGAACAGATCGGTATCATCACGGCTATTTATCCGGCAGTGTGGGGATTTGGACAATTGATTACGGGAAAAATGGCTGACCTATATCCAAAAAAATACATGTTGACTACCGGCATGTTAATTCAGGCTTTCGCCCTTGTATTATTTGTCTGGGCAGATCAAATGGAGCATTTTATACTATTATCCGGTATACTCGGGTGGGGAACCGCTATGGTTTACCCTACCTTTCTGGCGACTGTGGCAGAAAACACGCATCCAGTCGATAGAGCAAGTAGTATAGGTATTTTTCGTTTATGGCGGGATTTGGGTTATGCTGTCGGAGCTCTTTTGACCGGGATTATAGCGGACAGTTTTGGAGTCATCACTGCTATCGTTTCGATCGGGATTTTAACTTTTATTTCAGCGTTAATCATCCAGCTTAGGATGACTAATCAGAGACAAAAAGCACGATCTTTAATGAAAACGTATTGAAAGAGAAAGTAAGTGATAAATTGTTATAATGACAAATAAGCTTTGGCAAATGCTACCAAGGTCATCAATATCCAGATCAAATTTAGAACCCAACTGGCATGTGCTTTTTTGTGAACGGCATAAATGATCAAAAGAAAACAGCCCAATACATTCAAAGATAGATATTCTATAGATTGGCTGCTCACCAGATTTAAACTGTTTAGACTAAAGCCAAGCAAAGATATCATAGCACCCATCCATCCAATAGCCTCATTCTTATATTTACTAAAAGATTTTAAATTGTATTTTCTTGCTACAATCATACGTTCTATATTTTTTACAAAGTAATGGAATGATAACATCCCTTAAAATGCTATTTTGGACTTGAGTAATGCGCAAAACAGATTAATCGAATGGAGCTGCAACAAATCAAATACTTTCTGGCCCTAGCACAGGAACTTCACTTTTGGAATACTGCTGAAAAAATCTTCATAACTCAATCCGCCCTAAGCAGGCAGATCAAGGCATTGGAAGAAGAATTGGAAGTGAAGCTTTTTGAAAGGACCAAAAGAAGTGTAAAACTGACTGCTGCCGGACTATTTCTCCGGGACCAGTGGACACCCTTGCTGGATGAAATAGACCGTATGCATCGTCAGGCGAAAAAACTACATGAGGGTGAATCCGGTTCTATAAAAATAGGCTATGCAGGATCAATCGCATATGGATTTCTCCCTGACCTCATAGCCAGTATTTCCAAGCACCTGCCCGAACTGAAAGTAGACCTGGTAGAGCCTATAGATATCAGCGTAGAAAATCAACTCTTAAACTATCAAATGGATTTGGCATTCAGAAGAGAGCCTGCAAATAATCCTTCTCTCCAATCCATATGCCTTTATTCGGAAAACATTTCCCTGGTCGTACCGGCCACTCATCATTTAACAGAAGATAACTTCACTAGTATACTGGATGTAAAAGATGAAAAATTCATCTTGAGTGGACTTCATAACCAGACTTTTTATGTGGCCAGCCTTCGCCAAATGTTCAATGACTTTGATATGGAACCCAATGTCCATATAGAATCAGATTATGGAGGAATGATCCTAAGTTTGGTTTCCAAAGGATTGGGGATTTCTATTCTGCCCTATTCATATTCTATAAACATTTCCCCTGGGATAAGATTTATCAAACTTCCTCCAATAATTAGTTTATATGTCACATGGCGAAGAGACGATACGAGCTCTGTGCTCAAAAATATCCTGGCACAGGTGGAGGAGATCAGTTTAAAATATCGGTAAAATTAAGGGCTTATAGATTTTTTTCCATAAGCTCCTTTTGTAAAATCTACATTATTTCCGTTGTGTTTACATATCCTAAATTAGGGCCACTATTCTGGGACACATAGATAATCCGTTAATCCAGGGATATAGTAAGAGAAAAAGGGATCTATATCTTTCTATAGACTTCGGAGAAAACAGCCAATGAGAGTAGAAGGGCTTATATTATTAATATGATTTTAATCAGCCAATTTTAATACCCAACAAGTAATTTATATAGGATCCCATTAATATTGCTACTTAACTGGATCAGCATTAAGTTAATCAAAGCGTTATAGATTTTATCTATCATCGATAGTTATTAAGCATGGATATTAAAAAGTTATAAACAATATTTTTTTGTAAATTGACCAAAGGTAATCACTAAAACAGTCCAACAATGGAAAACAATAATTCGAATAACCAAGGTACCCACAAAGTCTGGGAAGTAAATGAGTCCAGCAGATGTCCTTTTATGGGAGGACCACTTGATAAAACTGCAGGAAGTGGAACTTCCAACCGAGACTGGTGGCCAAACCTTTTGAACTTGCAGATTCTAAGACAGTTTTCAAACCTGTCTGATCCCATGGATGAGGGGTTCAATTATGCCGAGGAGTTTAAAAAGTTAGACTTAGCAGCAGTTAAAAAAGACCTAGCTGAGCTCATGACTGATTCCCAGGATTGGTGGCCGGCGGATTATGGTCATTATGGTCCCTTATTTATACGTATGTCATGGCACAGTGCCGGAACATACCGGATAGGTGATGGTCGTGGTGGAGCTAGTTCTGGTTCTCAGCGATTTGCACCACTAAACAGCTGGCCAGATAATGCTAACCTGGATAAGGCTCGCCTACTTCTTTGGCCTATCAAACAGAAATATGGTAAGAAAATTAGCTGGGCAGACCTTTTAATTTTGACAGGTAATGTTGCTTTAGAGACCATGGGGTTAAAACCTTTTGGCTTTGGTGGTGGACGTGAAGATATATGGGAACCAGAAGAAGATATTTACTGGGGCTCAGAAGGTGAATGGGTAGCCAACAAGGAGCGATATTCCGGAGATAGAGAACTGGAAAATCCACTAGGGGCATCCAATATGGGATTGATATATGTAAACCCAGAAGGACCGGATGGAAATCCAGACCCTATAGGAGCTGCGCATGATATCCGCGAGACTTTTGGCCGTATGGCTATGAATGATTATGAAACGGTAGCACTTATAGCAGGAGGTCATACTTTTGGCAAGACCCATGGAGCTGCAGATCCAGTACAATATGTAGGAGCAGAACCTGCTGCAGCCGGCATAGAAGAAATGGGACTAGGCTGGAAAAATAGCTTTGGAAGTGGTAAAGCTGAGCATACCATTACCAGTGGTATAGAAGGAGCATGGACCCAAACACCTACCCAATGGAGCAACAATTTTTTTGACAATCTATTTAATTTTGACTGGGAATGTCATAAAGGTCCAGGTGGAGCCTATCAGTGGAAACCAAAAGGTGGTGCAGGTGAAGGCACTGTACCAGATGCTCATGATCCTAATAAAAAGCATGCACCATTTATGCTTACTACTGATATTGCGCTGAGAGAAGATCCAGAATATGGAAAAATCTCTAAGCATTTCCATGAGAATCCAGAAGAATTTGCTGATGCCTTCTCCAGAGCTTGGTATAAACTTACCCACCGTGATATGGGTCCACTATCTCGCTACTTGGGTCCTGAAGTTCCGTCAGAAGAACTACTTTGGCAAGATCCTGTTCCAAAAGTAGATCATGAACTGATCAATGATAGAGATGTAACTAAACTTAAAAGTAAGATTCTTAAATCAGGTATTACAGTTTCTGAGTTGGTGAAAACAGCGTGGGGATCTGCGGCTACGTTCCGAATTTCAGATAAAAGAGGTGGTGCAAATGGAGCCCGCATAGCTTTAGAACCTCAGAGACACTGGGAAGTGAATAATCCTCCTGTGTTACAAAAAGTCATTACTACCCTAGAAGGGATCCGCGATGAATTCAATAAAGGAGAGCTCTTTGACAAGAGAGTTTCGTTAGCTGACCTTATAGTGATGGGAGGAGATGCTGCTATTGAAAAAGCTGCCAAGGATGCAGGGCATTCGATAAGCATACCTTTTTCACCTGGCCGTACTGATGCCACTCAGGAACAGACAGATGTGGAAGCATTTGAACCACTAGAGCCAAACGGCGATGGCTTCCTTAATTACGTCAAAAGAAGACCTACCATTTCAGCATCTTCAGAAGAAATGCTGGTGGATAAATCGCAATTGCTATCCCTAACAGCTCCCGAAATGACTGTATTGGTAGGAGGAATGAGGGCTTTAGGAGCCAATTTTGATGGATCAAACCATGGAATATTCACGGATAGACCTGGTGTTCTCACCAATGATTTCTTCGTAAATCTTTTGGATATGAGGACCAGCTGGAAAGCTACATCTGATTCACAGGATGTATTTGAAGGTAGTGATCGCATGACGAATAAAATAAAATGGACTGGAACTCGAGTGGACCTTATTTTTGGATCAAATTCTGAATTAAGAGCGCTAGCAGAAGTTTATGCGAGTTCAGATGCTCAGGATAAGTTCATAAAAGATTTCGTTAAAGCTTGGACTAAAGTAATGAACTTAGATCGCTATGATTTAAAACAATAGATTAAATATCTATAACTATTTAAGGTGTCTTGTATTCAGGACACCTTTTTTTATTAAAACCCGTAAAATGAGGGAATAACTATTCACTTTAAAATCAATCCTATGTGTTACCATATGTCCCAGACTTTCAAAAAAGTTACCAAAAAAGTGACCCAAGAGCGATATGGGATCAGCCAATCCATAGGACCTCTTTTTGAAGACCGGGGTGGATATCACTTAAATGGTTTTGCCCATCCTTCAGTCATCGTAATAGCAAATGATGAACCCTCGAGCTATCAAGCATTTGACTGGGGATTGATCCCTTTTTGGGTTAAAGGAGAAGACCAAGCACATCAGATGGCAAAAAGAACACTTAATGCTAAGTCTGAAACTGTTTTTGACCTCCCGTCTTTTAGATCAGCCATAATACAACGGCGGTGCATCATACCGATTGATGGCTTTTATGAATGGCTACATTACAGATCCAAGACCTTTCCCCATTATATCTATCCAAAAGATGAAACTGTTTTTTCCCTTGGAGGCATTTGGGAGGAATGGACTGATAAAGCTAGCGGTGAAATCAGAAAAACGTTCTCGATAGTCACTACTGCTGCTAATGAAGTGATGGACCAGATACACAACACCAAAAAAAGAATGCCACTGATCCTAGATCCTAAAACCGAACTGGACTGGCTTTCTCCCGATCTAACCAAAGATGAAATAGCTGCATTGATGCAGCCATATGATGCCAATATGATGTCGTATCATACTGTCAGCAGACTAGTTACCTCCAGAACAGACAATAGCGATGTGCCCGAAGTAAAGCAGCCATTAGAATATCCTGAATTGGCAAAGGGCTTGTTTTAATATATGGTATTTTGACAAGTATCGGGTATGTAGTATATAGTATATTAAAAAGTTAAGCTTTACACTATTGAAAAGGGTATGAAGAAGGCATATCCGCTAATTAAAACTAGTTGAAAAGTTTATCTTCAATTAATCATTTTACGTATTACTCTGTAGCATAAAATTCTTACCGCCACCTACTGCTTTTATACATATGAAAAAGAAAACACTTAAAATTTTAGCTGCAGGTTTTACTGCTATTTTATCTTTACAAACAGGATTTGCGCTCTATACCTTATCAAAATTAAAAAAGATAAAAGGGAATTATAAAACTAGTGTAATTCAAAATGATAAAAAAATCTCATTAACCGGACAAGAGTTTTCAGGAGATTCCCTGCTTATTGCCTTTGGTGCATATGAGCTAGATCTCAGGGGGGCTATACCTACCAGTCAGTTTATTTCACTTACAATCAAGGCAATGTATAGCGGTGTCAAGATTATTGTGCCTGAGGGCTGGAGTGTGAAAGGCGAAGGTAAAACATTTTTGGGAGGCTTTACCAATAAATGTAAAGTTGGGCAGGAAGGGCTACCTCATCTCATTATTCAATATGATATTAGCTTTGCTGGAGTGGAAGTAATAAATGGTAATTAAAATTCTGACTTTATAAAACCAGAAAAGGACTTCTGCAAATTAGAAGTCCTTTATCATTTACATCTAAAATAGATGAATTATTACTTTTCTGTGTTGTTTAGCCTTTAATAAAATTTAAAGCCATTAATCATAAGGGGTCATATTTTTGCTGATCCTTTTTTTTCCATACACGATAATTTAAATCCACTACTTTAATATTAAATGCTTTAAAATTCTTTCTATTTCCGTTTTGTAAATGTCTAAAATATATACTGGCTAAATGAGAATATAGGTCAGCCATCAGTATGATAGATATCATTAATAACATCTATTTATTAAATTAAATTCTAATTTTATATTGAAGTAGAAATTCCTCTATATTTTTACTACCATCACTCCATCCAGACCTTATAAGATTATAAAACTATTTTGTTTTTATAACTCACTTTTTTTTAACTGGAAAAAAAATGGCTGCCAGTTGGCAGCCATGTTAAAATTAAACACCCATAAAAAAATCAATATTGTTTTAACATATAGCTGATGACATCTGTGGTGGTTACTATGCCTTTCAGCTCACCTTGATCCAACACCGGAAGTGCGTGAAATTCTTCTTTTGCAAAAATTCTTGCTACGTCCTTTATGGTATCTCTTGGAGAAATATATTTTAATTTTGAAGTCATGACTTGTGATACAGATAGGCTAGCAATGATGGTATCATCTGCATCCTCCTGATCTTCAAAAAGGGCTCCGAATGTTAACCTGTTAATATCCGTACGACTGATCATCCCCACAACTTTGCCAGCGTTGATTACTGGTACATGGCGAATTTTATATTGAAGTAGAAATTCCTCTATATTTTTACTACCAATCACCACATCCCGACCTTATAAGATAATAAAACAATTTTGTTTTTAACGCTCAATTTTTTTTAGCTGGAAAAAAATGGCTGCCAGTTGGCAGCCATGTTAAAACTAAACACCCATTAAAAAATCAATATTGTTTTAACATATAGCTAATGACATCTGTGGTGGTCACTATGCCTTTCAGCTCTCCTTGATCTAATACCGGAAGTGCGTGAAACTCCTCCTTTGCAAAAATTTTTGCAACGTCCTTTATGGTATCGCTTGGAGAAATATATTTTAATTTTGAAGTCATGACTTGTGATACAGATAAGCTAGCTATGATGGTATCATCTGCATCCTCCTGATCTTCAAAAAGGGCTCCGAATGTTAACCTGTTAATATCCGTACGACTGATCATCCCCACTACTTTTCCAGAATTAATTACTGGTACATGGCGAATTTTATATTTTCTCAATATGCTGATCACCTCATGTAAGGAGGCTGATTCTTCCACAGTCTGGACCACACTGGTCATGATACTGCTTATAGGGGTTGACTTTTCCATGGCTCACCTTATTATATATAGTATAAAGATAACCAATTCCTTATGTTGTAATGCTGATAATAATCATAATAATATGTGATATTATCCTTTTAATAAAGATTTTAACCACAGTGGTGGCAGAATACTGCGCTAAGTTTCGCAGAGTTTTTTTATCAGAGAAGAGACCGAAGGGTTCATTAAATTTTAGAAATATGCTTTTGTATTTTAGCTATTTTCGGTTTCCCGTCTCCGGTCTTATCTGCCATTAGGCAGCCGGGCGTTATTTATTTTTTACCTCTAAATTCATACTTCCATTTTTCTAGTTCTTCGTCCTCCCCACTTTATATTTTTTTACACTTCCCTCTTACTTTTTTTCCTCTTCCTCACTGTACATCCATTCACCCTTTTTAACATATTAATCTTCAATATCTTATCTACCATACCAATCTTCTCGTATCTATTAATGGGACTATTCCATTAAAACAGATGAAGCATACTCGA
>DATHVH010000192.1:0-1503 GCA_035461405.1 Anditalea sp. | reverse complement strand
AAAAATCTGCTTCAGAATATTGAGAAAGGCCCCATTTTAATTAATGTTGGAGCTCACGTAAATTATACAGATCCTGTGACCGGAGAGATATGGATAAGCGATCAGGAATACCGCAAGGGAGCATTTGGTTATGTTGGCGGGAAGGTTTACCAAAGGGATAAGAATAAGTTCCAGGGAACTGCTTCAGATATTCAGGGTACAGAAAACGATCCTCTGTACCAGACCATGCGGCAAGGAATTGAAGCCTACAAATTTGATGTTCCAAACGGAATTTACCGGGTAACCGTGCTGTTCGCTGAGCCCGAGTTCAATGCTTCCGAAGAAAATATTTACAATCTCAGTGAGGCACAACAAAAAGAGATTACCGGCCTAAGAAGTTTTGACATAACTATTAATGGAACCAAGGTTTCACAAGACGTGAACCTGGCAAGGGATTACGGGAGGATTCGAGCGGTAGAGAAATCCTATAGGATAAAAACTGAAGACAATGGGATCAATGTGGAATTCCGGGAAAATTCAGGAAAGAGTTTATTATCGGGGATTAAACTGGAAAAAATATAATCCAAAAATGCTAAACCTCACAGGTCTCGAAGACCTGTGAGGTTTTGTTAAAATGAAAATTTTTCTGAGAAGATAACTTCCCTGCATTTCTTAATAAGTAGACAAGCCTTTTTCATCTCCCAACCTTTTCAAAATTTCCTGTATTCCTAACATATTTATTTCAAGCCCATCTTATGTATATCGGCAAAATCTTCATTTATGACTCCAATTGGTCCGCCATAGGAACTTTCCGCATCATATCTTCTTCCGGATTTCCCTGACCTACCGGAACAACTTCTGCGGGTTACCCTCCTTTTAAGCCGGTAATATTAATGGCATACAGGTGCGGTAAGATTTTTGGGGGAAATTCTTCAAACCGGTTCGCCTGGGTTTCCGCGTGGCTGAATTTATACACTATCCCGATGTTATCCATTTTGAGGTGTTCGATTATATCCACCTGGTTTTCCGGTTCTCCAAACCAACCACGTGATTGTAAGGGCATCCTGATTTTTAAAAAAAAAATTGGAAAACCTAAATTGTCTGATGACGATTGGATAAAGATATTACGTAAAAATTCTCAATTAATAATAGGGCCCATTGAAATTATGGAAAACCATACACTACAGATTAATCTCCTGGTGAAATCTTAAAATTATAGTATCTAATTTCAACTAAGATTAGAAATATTCGTCAGGTTTTTATGATTAAAATCATCCTTTACGTTATAAGGCTTTATTAACTTAAAACAGGAATTTAAAAACAGAAAATCCGTACTCATTTCGATTTATATGCGCTAATTCATAAAAACTGAAGTTAAAAATGGATTAAATCATTTAGTTCATCCTGAATCCAATTCAGGCTAATTGTACCATTCATTTATTTAAGAAACTATGGTTATACTGGTTTTAGGTTTGCCGGGGTCCGGTAAAAGTTATTTTGCCGAAAGACTTGCACAAAAAATTC
>DATHVH010000191.1:0-1565 GCA_035461405.1 Anditalea sp. | reverse complement strand
ATCATTGCGGATAATCATTTATTTTATCCTTATTAAATTAAATTATAAATTTTTGTAATAATTTATGCCGATCACTAAAGCTAGATTAGCTCATATAGTATTCGAGTCTGATGATAAGGCTTCAAGAATGTTTGATGTAATCTTGCTTATCCTCATCATTGGAAGTGTTGTAGTTGCATTGATAGAATCAGTCGATGCATATAGACAAGCTTATGGGCCGATTCTTACCACATTAGAATGGGTATTTACAATAATGTTTACAATAGAATATGGATTAAGGGTTTGGCTTACCAGAAGAACTCGTGGATATATTTTCAGTTTTTATGGAATTGTGGATTTTTTGGCCGTTATCCCTACTTACTTAAGTCTTTTCATAGTAGGTACACAGTTTTTGACAGTCATCAGGGCATTGAGGTTCCTTCGGGTATTGCGGGTTATGAAGATGGGCCGATACCTATCTGAAGCTAATTACATAGGGGACGCTTTGTTGGCCAGCAGAAGAAAAATACTAATATTTATAGGCTCAGTTTTGACTATAGTGCTGGTCATGGGGACGGTGATGTTTATCATCGAAGGCCCTGAAAGCGGATATACCAGCATACCCATGTCCATGTACTGGGCAATTGTAACTTTGACCACAGTGGGTTTCGGGGATATTACTCCTTTGACTCCCCTTGGTAAATTCACCGCTTCATTGATTATGCTGATGGGATATGCTATCATAGCAGTGCCTACCGGTATCGTATCTTCAGAGATGGTGTCCATGAAATATAAAAGAAGAAATGAGGAAATGATAAGTTGTCCCAACTGTCACGCCGAAAAACACGATAAGGATGCATTCCACTGTAAATATTGCGGATCAAAATTATAGCTCTTTAAGGTGGATAAAGAGGTAGAAATAAAAATATGCGGTATAGTTTTAAAAAAACAGAAGTCAAAAAAACAAAATCTGATCAAATACAAGAAATTAATAAGTACTTTCTGCGTGTAGTAAGTTTTTTAGCTTTCGGGTTATTGTTATACACATTTGGTTGGAAGTTACGAGGAGAGACTGCTACCATCAATCAGTTCTTATATTCCTTAAGTCTTATTTTTCTGGCTACAGGATATTCAGTGAGAATGATAGTTCAGGATGTTCGCTACACCACCTTACGGTATTTAGTAGAAATTATAATTGTGCTGATACTGCTCTTTTCCGCTGCTTTAAGGTTTGACCTTCTGGATATTACTTTTGAAAGAGAGATAGCAGGATTAAATCTAAAGGAGTTTCTGGTAAACCTGATTGTTACCATTACTTTTCTTATTGAACTCAGTAAGCTAAGTTTGGCTGTAAATAAATTAAAACTTAACCCTCCTCAGGTTTTTATTTTAAGTTTCATTGTTCTTATTTTGATAGGCATGGGATTGTTATCCTTGCCCAATGCCACTACCAATGGAATTTCATTTGTCGATGCACTTTTTACTTCCACGTCTGCAGTCTGCGTGACAGGTTTGATAGTGTTGGATACCTCATCAGATTTTACCTTTTTTGGACAGGTGATTATCATGAGTCTGTTTCAGATAGG
>DATHVH010000190.1:0-2514 GCA_035461405.1 Anditalea sp. | reverse complement strand
GCAAAACGTAATCCGTAAATTTCTTCAAATGAACGAATTTTTCTCACTTCTGCAAAATCTCCATTGGCCAAAAAATTCACTTTTTCCGAATCAGCCATGATCAGGTAATTATTTTTAACAATCATTAAGATATCTCCGGTAGAAATCTCATCTTCAAAAAAGTGAATAGACTGACGGATATACTGATTATATTGAACAGCAGATTTATTGGAGCGTGTTATGATGATGGTATTTTCAGTACCATATTTATCATAAGCATATCTCAATCCCTCTTCCAGTCTTTCTCCTGTCATGCGGAAAAAATCCTTAAAAGGTTTTACTTGAAAAGAAATCACAGGTTTTTCTTTCACCACCTCTTCCCGCAGTTTGGTGGCATTGAACAGTATACCTGAATTTAGCTGCTGCCTCATTACCTCTGTCAGTTCAGCCTGAAACACCTTCAGGCCGTAATGTCTACTGAGATAGTCTCTATCCAGCGCTGGACTACTGACGCTTCCCACCGGAGGTAACTGGGCAGTATCTCCTATCAGCATAAGCCTGTTAGAATCATGCTGAAAGACGAAGCTTACCAAGTCCTTTAGAATATTGCCACCCCCTCCGCCATCATCCGAAAGCATTGAGGCTTCATCTATAATAAATATGGTGTTTTGATAATAATTTTTTTGTAGATCAAACCCTGAAGATGAACCGACCTCACCTTTTGGCCTATATATGATCTTATGTATAGTAAACCCAGCTTTACCTGCATAGGAAGACATCACTTTGGCTGCCCGGCCCGTAGGTGCCAGCATCAATGACCTATATTTAAGACTTGGAAGAGCTTGCACCAACGCAGAAATAACTGACGTTTTACCTGTACCCGCATATCCTCGAAGAATGAAAGTAGGCTTCTCTACTGCTGCGTCCGAAAGGAATTGATTCATTTGCTCAAAAAAATAATCCTGACCTGCTGTAGGCTGATGGGGAAATTTTCTTTTGATCAATGTGCCCGGCTTTGGTAAAGGTATGCTATCTTTAGTCATGTTAATGCGAAGCTACAGCTTATATGGCGAATATAGAAAAAGAAATTAAAGAGAAGTTTGGTGAAAGGCTGAGAGTAAGGGTAAACGGAATACACATAAAAAATGACCAAATCCTAATGGTAAAACATAGGATGGGAAATGGGAAATACTTCTGGAATGTACCTGGAGGAGGAATGGATTATGGAACTTCTGCAGTAGATAACCTCATACGGGAATTTAAAGAAGAAACAGGACTTTCTATTAAAGATGCTTCATATCTTTTTGTGCATGAATTTTTGAATCCCCCTCTACATGCTATTGAACTATTTTTTGAAATTGAGGCAGAAGACGGGGAGCACTATTTAGGTGTAGATCCTGAGCTAAGCAAAGAGAACCAACTATTGACAGAAATTTGTTATCTTAGGGTAGAAGATCTTGATAAAATTCCTAAAGATGAAAAACATCCGCTATTCTGGGGAATAAAATCAATGAATGATGTAAGAATATGGAAAGGAAATTTTAATTTTGAAAATAAATGCATAAAATAGCACCTTGTTATAAATACAATCAACCTTATTTAGACGAAAAAATTATCTTTACACAATGAATGTAACTAGAATCTTATCAATAGTATTCCTTTTGATAGCCATCGGACTGGGCTACCTATTATTCAAAGGCGTGGACGATGTCATGGAGGAAGAGAAAATCATTGCCAGAACTGAGGCTAGAATCATCGAAAAACTACAGATGCTCAGAGATGCCCAAATCGCATACCAGGCCAGCAATGGTGAATATGCTGACAACTGGAATGATTTACGCAATTTTATTCAAGAAGGGGATATATATCTGGTACAAAGAATAGAGCAAACTACTCTTCTTGATTATGGTAAAGAGGAAACTACCGTGACTTATGATACATTGGGTTCTGTCCCAGTGATGGATTCATTGTTTAATGAGAGAAAACACCCCAACTTTAATCTTGAAAACCTTCATATCGTACCTGGATCAGGAGGAAAGCAGTTTGAATTCTTCTCAGATAAGATAGAAAGAAATAACAGACAGATCGCTGTATTTGAAATCAGAGATCCAGATCCAATCAATCCAAAAAGAAGAGAAAACAATATGGCCAGAGCCCTAAGGGTAGGTTCCAGAACTGATTCATCTACTTCAGGTAACTGGGAATAATTTTGTCTAATATCCAACCAATCATGGCGAGACAGTTTTTAAGCGATAAGTTTGACACCACCAAAGTGTCAAACTTATCGCTTTTATTATCTTATGGCACCTTGACCATTATGGCAAAAGATCAAAACGATGCTGTAGTCGGTAGCCAGATATTTCAATACTCAAGTTCAGAAGACCTGAATTATATTATTGAAAATTGCGGTTTTTTCAAGTGTGAAATTACCCAGGGGAAATTATATATTCACAATGATCATTTTTCATTAGTACCTGGACTAGTATATGATCCCCAAAATAAAGCCCAGTATTTAAATTTCGCAACAGATCTTCT
>DATHVH010000189.1:0-7394 GCA_035461405.1 Anditalea sp. | reverse complement strand
TTTATAATCCTGCTGATCTCAGTTTTAAAAGTATTCCCTATGAGAATCGTGAGGATAAACATAGAAATAAAAAATTATGGATAGACAGCAAGGGCAATGTTTTTTTGATACTAGATAGGCATAGAATCCTTCATTATGATAAAGTAAAAAAGGTTTTTACTGAAACCAATTCACCTATAAGACAGCCTGCAGGGTATAAGATCAATTCAGTTTACGAAGATGTCAGTACGGGGTATTACTGGCTTACATGTTTGGAAGGATTAGCGGTATATGATTCTAAAAGGGATCAAATATATACTATGGACCACAATCCTTTAAACTTACCGAATCTAAGCAATCCAGAATATACTACAAATACAATTTATCTCATTGATAGCCAACGAAACCACTGGTTAATTTACTGGCATCCAGATCAAAAATTTATCATTTATAATGAGAAACTGGGACTATATTCTAAAGATGGAGCTACACTAGAAAATCAAGGATATGATTACCGGCAAATAAATGGTGTATTGGAAACCAACTCTGGTGAGATATGGTATTATGGTGTTAATAGTCTTTATTGCTACAATTCTCAGTCCAGGACATTTGAGTTTCTTCGTAATGAATATTTAAGACATAAAGAAATTTATCAAATTTATGAAGATAGAGAGGGAAGTCTATGGCTCGCGTCAGATGAAGGAATATATTATTATACTGATAATTCTCCAGATATCTCTTATACTTTTTTTACTGAAAAAAACCCAAACCATATATTTTTAGATATAAAAGAAATCAAAATAAAAAAAAACGGAAAAGTAAATTATTGGATTGCGAGCTGGGGACGAGGAACTTTGATATTGGATGAAAACTTAAAAGAGATCCCAAATACTTCACTTTATGAAAATATAGATAAAAACCCAGAAATTTTACAGCCTTGGGCAATAGCCCAACACAAAGAAACAGGGTTGGTATGGGTAGGTGGACAGCGGGGTTGGCTTCAGATAGCTGATCCCAATACTTTTAAAAATAACTTCTATAACTTTCCGATTTTTGGAAATTCTACTATTCGGACCATTTCCGAAGATAGTAAAGGTAATTTATGGTTTACCACCCATAAAGGCGATTTAATAAAATATTACGCAGGAAAACCAATTGTCAACGAATCTTTTGAGATGGTAAACTTATTACATGCATTGCCCTATGCAGCATTGGTTGACCAAAATAATAGGATCTGGATCTGTACTTCTGGCAAAGGTATCATTTGCTTAGATTTAAATACAGGGAAGGAAATATTCCAGCTAGATGACAGTAAGCTTTCTTCAAACAGACAAGAAAAAATAGCCCAGCTAAATGATAGCATTTTCTTTTTTGGTTATGACTTACTTAACGCTTATAATGCAAAGAGCGGTACCAATAGAATTCTCTCCTATTCGGATGGTCTTATAAGTAACGATATCCTCAATATGCAGGTAGATATGGATGGCTATCTTTGGATATTTACTACAAAAGGTATCTGTCGATATAATTATTATCAAAATTCTTTCACACACTATGGGCAGAAAGATGGATTTGGCCTGCTGGAAATGGACGGATATGGGGGAACATTGACGGAGGATGGTAGAATATTTTTTACCGGATACAGTTCTCTTGTTGCCTTCAATCCCACACAATTTAACAGTTCAATTAAGCCAGATAGACCTACACTTACCAGTATCAAACTTTTTGATAATTACCTTTTTGTGGATTCATTAAATACCCAGGACAAAAGGACATTTTCCCATGATAAAAATTCGCTGACTTTTTATTTCAGTACACTAAATTTTATCAATCAGGATAAGCTAAAATACTTTTATAAACTTTCAGGTATAGATCCTGTTTGGAGATATGGTGGGCAATCAAATATAGCTGTATATACACTTTTGCCTGCGGGTAACTATACTTTGGAGTTCAGAAGTGAAAATGAAGAAGGTATCTCCTCACCCGTGGGATCTTTTATTTTTCAAATAAACCCTCCATATTATGAAACCTGGTGGTTTAGAATGACAATAGCATTAATAGTTTTGATCATTCTAGTGATTATGTACCGTCTGAGAATCAATAGGATATTGGCAGTTATGAATGTGAGAAACCGCGTAGCGCGCGATCTACATGATGATATGGGTTCCACCCTTAGTACCATCAATATTCTGAGTGCTATGGCCAAAACAAAGCTAAATGTCGACCCTGTCAAAACCAGTGAATATATCTCCAAAATTTCAGACAACAGCCAGCGGATGATGGAGGCTATGGATGACATCGTTTGGAGTATCAAGCCTCAAAATGATAGTATGGATAAGATCATCGCCAGGATGAGAGAGTTTGCCACCAATGCCCTGGAGGCGAAGGATATTGAATTTAGCTTTGAAATAGATGAGGAAGTATACAAAATAAAACTTCCCATGGACTCTCGCCGAGACCTCTTTTTGATCTTCAAAGAAGCTGTGAATAACCTGGCGAAATATTCCAATACGAATAAAGCAGTAATCCAATTTACCATGAAAAATGGCAAATTACTCATGAACGTAAGGGATTATGGTTTGGGCTTCGATTTAGGCCATGCGGATACAGGAAATGGTCTGAGTAATATGCAGAAGAGAGCACAGAATATGAAAGCTAAGCTAAATATAATTTCCAAACATATGGAAGGTACTGATGTAATGTTGGCAGTAGATATCTAGAAAATGAAAATTGAATATTCACCCGATTATGTGATTGAAATAGGGAGAGTCTATCAATACCTTTGAATAAAATAAATATAGAAATAATGATAAAAATACTTATATATGAAGATAACCCCCAGCTAAGGGAAGGTTTGACCATGCTGATAGACGGAAGCGAGGGATTCCAGGTTTTGGGTGCCTTTAAGAACTGTAGTAATGTGGCATATGAAGTAGATGCTTATAAACCGGACGTCATCCTTATGGATATAGATATGCCCGGGGTAAATGGTCTGGAAGGGCTTAAGATCATCAGGCAGCAAAATCACCAGGTGAGTGTACTGATGCTGACTGTATTTGATGATAATAAAAATATCTTCGAAGCTCTTCTAAATGGCGCGAATGGATACATACTTAAGAAAACTCCCCCTGTTAAACTTTTGGAATACATCCAGGAAGCATCTACCGGAGGAGCGCCGATGACTGCGTCTGTGGCAGCTCAGGTGCTTAAGATGTTTTCGCAAATAAGTCTGCCCACTGATAATGATTATCATCTATCCGAAAGGGAAAAACAGGTTTTGCAACTATTAGTTAAAGGATACTCATATAAAATGATCGCTTCAGAAATGTTTATCGCTATGGACACCGTGCGCAGCCACATCAAAAAAATCTATGAAAAGCTCCACGTCAATTCCAAATCAGAAGCAGTAGCTAAAGCCTTTAGGGATAAGCTGGTTTAAATGAAAATTTGTTCTGATAAATCAGTGACCTTATGATAAAAATCACTACACCACCACGTACACTATATCCACAGCTCATCAATTTATGGGAGGCCTCGGTTAGGGCAACTCATGATTTTTTAGATGAAGAGGATATCCTATATTTTAGACAAAGAATACTTGACGAATATTTTGATCTGGTGGACCTTTATATTGCCACGGATGAGCATGAGAAGTTATTAGGTTTTTTAGGATTGTCTCCCAATAAGATAGAAATGCTATTTATAGACCCTATTTTTAGAAATAAGGGTGTCGGAAAGCAACTAGCTCAATATGCCATAAAACAACATCAAGCTACATCCGTAGATGTAAACGAACAAAATCCAGAGGCAGTAGGATTTTATCAAAAGCTAGGGTTTAAGATTGTCAATAGACAACCAATAGACGCTGAAGGTAAACCTTTTCCTATTTTAGTGATGCAGTTTATATAATACTACATCTCTATCTTTGCAGACTTTACTTTTAAATTCTCCGCTTACCGATTCGTATTTATATTCACAATAGCTAATCGGGAAAAGGTATGCATGGAACTACCGAAGTATTATAATTTCCTACTCAATTTTTACCATTTCCATCCTATCCAGCATAGCTTCATTGATCTCTATATTCATATTTGAATTATGATCTTCCAGAGATAAAACCAAAACATTTTTCCCCGCTTTTAAAGTTACCTGAATATAATTACTCGACCCCCAGTCTGACCAACTGTCATCTCCCCTTTGTGGCAAGACCACTGTTCCCGCAAACTGATCTTCGAGGTATAAGGAACGCAACGCACATTTATTGTTTGTATTAACAGGCCCATGCCCATTACTGTATATAAATTTTACGGCATATAACCCTGCTTTTTCTACTTCTATCTGCATGTTTACCCGAGTGTTTTCATGGGTATTAATAGGCATATAGCCCATCCCTGAATAACCTCGGTATTTGATATATGGAGAGGGTGTATATTCTGCCATATCGAAAGTATAAATATGCTGATCCGGATGAACTACCGGTTCGCTGGCAAATGAAGATACTCCCTTATTATCTATAGCAATGACCTGATATTCGCCATATCCCTCAGATAATAAATCAATATTGGTTTTATCAATAACCTTGTATTCTAATCCATTCCGAAGAATTATATATTTGGAAATATCCTGTACGGCATCCCAAGATAGCTTACCATAGAGGTTGGTGACCTGGGGAGTTTTGGGAGAAAAATCATTTTCAACCAAATTAAATAAATCCTTACCTTCCTCCTCTGGCTCCAGTTCAATGGAAATAGAATGATTTCCTTTTAGTTCTGCATTTATAGAGGCCTGATCTACTTCTTCCCCATTCAATTTTATGTACTTAATTTTACTTCCATAGCCCGTAAGTTCAAGATCTAAAATCGCATTACGATATTTGAAACCAAAAAGCTTTTTATGACCCTCATATTTTTTTGGGACAAATGGTTTGAATATCAGCTTATCTGGCTGAAATTCCATTCCAAAAAACACCTTATAAATCATACTTAAATTTCCGGCAACGCTCCAAAGCTGCCTATCAGAATTGACTTGGGTACCTCCATAATCTCCGGAATGAGCCACAAAATTTTCTTTATTGCTGAGAAAAAGAGCGGCGGCCCTGAAGAGGGCATCCATACTATGGGTTAATGCAGGTTCATGGTGCACCTTTGCTGCAGCCAAAGTCCAATACGCCTGTACAAAAGGCCATATGCCATCATTATGATAAGGAGGTATGTCCGGTATTTGCGGAAATATACTTGGTGTCCCATAATCGATTACCGGAAAATGAGCCATTAAAGTCTGCTGCTTCTCGTCATCTGCTATATCCCATAGAATAGTCAAAGCTGCTCCTAAAGCTTCAGCTCTTGGGGAAATAATTTTATAATTTTTGCCATATAGATACTGGCCATAATAACCTTTATCACCCAGCCATAGATGCTTGTTAATACTATCCTTAATCCCGTCAGCGATTTTTTTATGCTTTGAAGAAGTATCCCTATCATCTAAAATCTGAGCTATATCTGCCAATACAGCATGAGCTTTATAATGCACTGCATTCGTGCCCAAACCTTCAGATTCATAAATATCGGCCGGCTCCATCCATTCTGGGTAGGTTTGTTCCCTCCAGTCCAAAAAGGAAGACTCACCTTTAAATAGGCCCGTTTTAGGATTAAATGCATTAAACATATCATCTTCCAAGCTGCCTTTGACCACTGGGTAAATTTCTTCCAGCCAAGTTTTTTCTCCGGTAATCAAATATATTTCCCAAGCCGCTATAGCCCATACTACTCTATCTGTAGAGACTGGGTAAGCCCCACCCGTGCCAGTATCCTGGACTATTTTTCCTCCTTTGATTTTATGTCGTAGACTAACTTTACAGATTTCCGGATCGAGCATGGCCAGTGAAAGCAACGCACTATAACTGATATCTCTGGTCCAAACTCCCCCCCATTCTTTCCCTGTGCGGAAGGTACCATCATCCTCTTTATTTAGAATCAACTCTTCTAAAGACATATTATATAATGCGTCTACCAAAATCTGATCACTGGAAAAAGAGGGATACGAGGAAATATCCTGTAACAGCAACCATGATTTAGTACCATAACTTTTCTTGCGAGGATTCAGTGTAACCCTGCATTCATAAATCCCATCTCCGTCATCATCTTTTAATTTCAGATCCTCACGCTCTATCAGACTTTCAAAATCCCAGGTCAATGGATCAACTCCTCCAGCGAGGTAGACTCCTTTAAAATCATCTTTATATATTTTTTGCCCATTGAAAGTTTCAAAAAATCCCTGCCTCTCAAATGCTGAGAGAACGAGACGCATATCAAGTCTTATGAGCAATTCTTTTTCGGCATCAAGGTATTGGTTTTCGGATATCTGCCTATTTTCTTCCAGTTGCTGTCCAAATACAATAAGGGGAGTTTTACATAGGCCATTTTCAGAAATACAGGCAAATTCGTGGTCCGTGCCGGTCTCCATTTCATTGTCCTGTCCATTGAGGGCAAATTTAAATTTGATAACCGGAGAGACTGGCCTTTTGCTAAGACTTTGATAGTCAGATAATATTTCCTTCGAAGAAAGTGCTGTAGCCTGGTATTCTCCCTGTATCACTTTATCCTGTAGTACCTTATATGATCCCATTGTTTCAGTTTAATTAGCTAATATTAAAAAGTAATCTTATAGAAATTACCTGTAAGAAAGGATATTGTTTAAAAAAGCGGTAATTGCATTCTAAATGTTTATTACATAAATAGCGCATCTTCACGATAAGCGTTTTCCTTTTCTTGGGAAGTAGGTTGCCGTACAATATTAATTTTTTCCGTATTTGGATTCCAGTCTATTAAACCCATTTCATTGAAATCCTGAAGCCAGGATTCCATTATCCAAAAGCCCCTTTTATTATAAAAATAATTGGAGTTATCTACTATGGCTTCCAAATGTCCAAGTGGGGGAACAGAAACAGGATGTTGCTGATGATAAACTTTTGCATTGATCAACCATAGCTCCAATTCAGCATCTTTCAGTTTCCAGGCGAAATCTGTATCTTCTCCCCCATACCCCAAAAATCCTTCATCAAAACCGGCGATGCTTTCAAAACTTTTCCTACTCATTGCAAAACATAGCGACCAAAACATATTATAATCAGGTTCCTTCCGGGGCTCGATCAGCAGAGGGCGATGGGGATGTGCAATAGCCTTTTCATGAATATGCTTTATATCTCCAGGATTCTTAGGCAGATAATGCGGTGTACCCATTAGTACCCTGTCATCTTTAAAGTATGTTGCCATCTGTTCAAAATAGGATCTATCTGGAATGCAGTCTACATCTAAGAAAAAAAGCTTATCGTACGAGGATTCTCTGGCTCCTATATTTCTCGCTTTGGCTATGGGCAATCTTTTTGTACTACATTCAATATGAACAATACGTATAGG
>DATHVH010000188.1:0-10466 GCA_035461405.1 Anditalea sp. | reverse complement strand
GTATTCTGAGATCATGAGTCCAGCAAGTATCCAAAATCACTCACTGACATTCAATGGTGGATCTGATAAGACCAGATACTCTATTGGGGGTAGCTATTTTGAGCAGAAGGGTATGATGAATGATAGAAGAAACGATTACACTCGAATGAATTTTCGGGCTAAGCTTGACACTGACGTTAAGGACTGGCTGACGGTAGGCGCAAACCTAAATATAAGTACAGCTCGCCGCCACAATGCTGACAATGGAGCGTGGTTCACAGCTTACCATGCGGTCCCCATTCTACCAGTATATGATGATTTAAATACAGCGGCTACTCCAGTTCCAAGACCTTTGGCGAATGCCCAGCAGTTGGGTTATCGCTCTCCACAAAACCCTTATAACAGCATGTTATTTGGTGACAACCGAAATAACATCGCTACAATAATGGGTAATTTTTATGGTGAGATTCAACTTATTCCTGATAAGCTATCTTTCCGCTCTGCCTATAATTATAACATTGAACAGATCAATACCAGAGGGGTAAGCTTTGCTCGAAATACTGGGGTTACTGAAATTCAATCAAGTTTAAGTAGAAGCACCTTTACTAGATTTGACCAGATAGTGGATAACTTCCTGACCTATAACGATAATTTCGGGTTGCACAGATTCACTGCCGTTTTAGGTCAGTCTTTTAGAAGTGAGACATTTGAAAGCCTTCGTGCCAGTGGAGATCAACTTAATCCTAATCCGAATTTTGGGAATGAGCATTTTTGGTACTTGGAAAATGCCACCAATTACGATTTGAATGCGATTGGTGATGGAGGAGGAAGACTGTTTTTCCAATCTTATTTCGCAAGAGTAACCTATAATTACAATGACCGATATTTATTGTACGGTACTATAAGAAGGGACGGTAACAATAAATTTCAGCGTAAGTGGGGTAACTTTGCCACTATTGGTGCAGGTTGGGTATTGTCTGAAGAAGACTTCTTCAATGTTCCCGCCATCGACTTCTTTAAATTTAGAGGTTCATGGGGACAGATGGGAAATGATGGCATCAACCAAGCGGTAGGAAGGCCTACAATTCAGGATAATAACCTTGCTATCGATGATGTATTAATCATCGGCAGAAGATTGAACCCAACTTTTGACCTTATCGACAGATGGGAAACCACAGTGGAGCAAAATTTTGGGATCAGTGCCCGATTCTTTAATGAAAGATTATCTCTAGAGGCAGATTACTACATCAGAGATACCAGAAACCTAGCGGTTTCTATCATTCCACCTGTTTTTAGAGCTTCTGAAAGAAGAAGTGTGGGTGAAATCCGAAACCAAGGTTTGGAACTTGCCCTCAACTGGGAAGACAGAATTACGGACAACTTTTCCTATTGGATAGGTGGTAATGTATCCACTCTCAAAAATACGGTGAGAGACCTTGGCGGTCCTGAATTTTTAGATGCAGGCTCTGCGGAATTCAGGCAGCGTTCAATTATTGGTTCTCCATACCTTGCTTTCTATGGCTATGAAGTCGAGGGTGTATTCCAAAATCAGGAGCAAATCAACAGTAGTGGCTATAACCCAGATTTTATCAACGATCGTAATCTTCAGCCAGGAGACTTAATTTTCAGAGACGTAAACGGTGATGGAGTGATTGATGATGAGGACAGAGTAGTACTAGGTTCTTTCTTACCTACTTTGACCTGGGGTATCAATGCAGGTTTCAGATACGGAAACTTTGAGTTTTCCACATTGCTACAAAGCCAGATGGGTCACAGCATCCTAAATAGAAAACGTGGTGAGTTAATTTTCACCAATGATACCAACTTGGATGCTGAACTTATTAATAACCTTTGGAGAGGTGAAGGTACTTCTAACAGGTATCCTTCTGCTTCAGGTTTGAGAAGAGGATGGAATCAGAATATGAGCAGTTACTTCATAGAAGATGGCTCTTATTTCCGTATCCAAAACGTACAGATGGCTTACAACATAACGGGTAGGACGATCTTCGGGGCTAACATGCCCTCCACAAGAGTAACCTTCACAGCAGAAAGGCCATTGACGGTGTTTAACTATAATGGTTTTAATCCTGAGGTTCCGGACGGTATAGACAGACAAGTTTATCCTATCCCGGCTATTTACACTGTTGGACTGAATGTTACCTTTTAATCAAAAGCGAAAATCATGAAAAAAATAACTTATAAAAATATATGTACGGCTTTCTTGGTAATTTTCACCGCAACGGTGATACCTACTTCCTGTATAGGGTTGCTCGACGAGCCCTTAGAAAATGCCATCATAGCAGACGAAACAGACTATACCCTGTCCGGTAACATGATACAAATGTTGTATGGTGCCTATGGGGAATTATATAGATCCCAATGGGAAACTCATACTTTATTCGGAATCCGTGGAGACGATGTAACTGCAGCCGGGGATCAGGTTCCACTTACAGAAACAGACCTATTTCTATATGACCGAAACTTCTGGATGTACAATTCTGTATGGCTAAATCTGTACTCGGATCTCATATATTGGCATGGAGCCATAGAGGAAATCAGGTTATATCAACAGGCCGGTGCCAATACTACCAATGCAGAACAGTATATAGCTGAAATCAAGGTCATGCAAGGAATGGAATTGATCCAATTGGCTAAATTATGGGGCAGTATTCTAATACCAACTTCCTCCCAGCCTGCCGAACTTTATAACATAGAGCTATCTACCTTTGAAGAAGTGATGCAGCATGTGTCCGCATTGATGGATGAGGCCCTTCCTGCACTTCCTAATGTACACCCAAGAGAGCGTTCGGATGTAAGAGGAGGAATCACCGCGGGTGCTGCTTTGGCAGTAAAAGCCATGGCTAATCTTGAATTGAACAACTGGGCGGCGGTGACTGAAGCAACCGGGGCAATTATCAGTAGCGGCAATTACGCTCTAGAGCCAAATTATTACCAACTGTTCAAAATCCCTGGCAAACTTAACCGTGAGAATGTGTTGGAATTCCAATATTCTGATTTTGGAACGAGTACCGGTACTTTGACCTCATATCCATTTGTAACCTATGGACCAGCTTCTTGGACCCCAGCTGTACCTGGAGCTTCCAATGGTTGGGGCTTCTATGCGCCAACTGCCAAATACATCAGGTTCATGCTTGATCGAGGTGAGCAGACCAGACTTCGGACCACTGTATTATTTACACCAGATGGAATAGCAGAAGTTCAGTCCGAACCTGGATATGAAACCCTTCCCGATTGGGTTTCCAACGTGACGCCTGATGGAGATGTATTCAACAACCATCCTAGGTACAATTTCTTGAGTGGAAAGCATTACTTACCATCCACACAACTTACCGAAGGACGTTTTGGCTATGCTACTAATAAAAATTTCACAGCCATCCGCTATGCAGAAATCCTATTGATGCATGCTGAAGCTTCGGTAAATGGTGGTGCAGGATCAATATCAGCTGATGAAGCTGTAAATTTGGTAAGGGCACGTGCTGGCTTAGCTCCTATAACAGGAGTGACTATAGAGGATGTATTGGATGAAAAATTTGCAGAATTTGGAATGGAGTTAGGCATCAGGTTTTATGATCTAATGAGGTATGGCATTGAAGATGAACTCAATTTCGGAGGAAGAAACTTCAATATTGCCAATCATAGGTTTCTGCCTTATCCTCTGGAGCAAATTACAATTTTACCTCAAATCGACTCCAATTAATTATATCTAAAATAAATTATTATGAAATCGAGCATAGGAAGAACCTTACATGGAGAGATAATAGAAATTGCGAGATTCCATATGACCGTTAAAAATCAAATTATAAACATATGAAAATATATAAAATCTGGTCTCTTGCTTCATTAATCGTGCTGGCAGGCTGCAATGAGGGTTATATCGACGATATTGTGCCAGTGGCTCCGGGAGAAGACAATGCGCCACCTACGGTTAACATCAATTTCCCTTCGGAAGGAACTCAAATTAGAGTAACAGAAGATGTCACACCTATTGAGATTTCATTTGAAGTGACTGATGACATTGAAGTCGAGACTATCCGTTTAGTACTCAATGGCAGCGAGATAGCTACTTATTCTGACTTTTTGGATTACAGAAGGGTGATCAAAACTCATCGATACGAAGAGCTTGGCAATGGCTCTCATGAACTTTCGATTACTGCGACAGACCTATCCGGTAAAACAACAACTGAATCAGTCAACTTCGAAAAAGTAGAACCTTATAGTCCAGTTTATGATGGTGAAACCTTTTATGCTCCGTTTGATGGCGACTTTACAGAGCTTGTTTCGATTCAATCCCCTCAAGTGACCGGCAGCCCTGGGTTTGCAGACGGAATTACAGGCAGGGCTTATAGAGGAGCTGGCAATGCACATTTGGTATACCCTACTACGGGATTACTGCATGATGAGTTTACAGCAGTATTCTGGTACAAAGTCAATGCTGATCCAAATAGAGCTGGTCTTTTGACTATAGCACCACCTGATACAGCCAATCCTAACAACCAGAACAACAGGACTGGAGGTTTCAGATTATTCAGAGAAGCTGCGGGTCCTATGCAGAGAATCAAGTTAAACATCGGAAATGGTGAGAATGACAATTGGTTTGATGGAGGACCGGCTGCGGATGTGGACCCTGCATCGAATGAATGGGTACACGTGGCTATTACCATATCCCAATCTCGGGCGGCTGTTTATCTTAATGGTGAAGTAGTAAGCCAAGGTGAGTTCCCTGGTGTTGACTGGACAGGCAGCGATATCATGACCGTCGGTTCCGGTGCACCCAGATTTACAGAATGGGGTCACTTAGGTGATGCCAGCCTAATTGACGAATTAAGACTGTTCAGCAGATATTTGGATCAAACTGAGATTCAAGCTATCATGACTGCAGAAATGCCTTAATAAAATCTCTAATCTATAAAAAAGTAAAGGGCTTGCAGAAAAGCAGGCCCTTGCTTTTCCTTGTTTCACTATGAAAACCTACCTTCCATATTTCTTTTTTTGCCTTCTCTTCAGCTGCAGCCAGTTGGAGCCTGACATTGCTGACCTTCAGCTTTTGAAAGCAAGTGTAGGTGATATGGAAATAAATTTATCAGAACCTATTTCTGAAAATCTACCTCTCGACCGACCGATCACTTTAGATTTTTCGGAGGCAATAGACCCTACGACTGTTTCATCCGGGATATTTCTTTATGCCGGTGATGACCCAGTAAACTTCAATACTAACCTAGTAAACCAAAACAAATCCGTCATCATTTATCCTTCTGGAGCTTTAAAGAATAATACTGTTTATCGAATCCAATTGTCAGACCAATTAAAAGGAATTAGTGGCAATAATTTTTCGCCTCAAAGCTTAAACTTCAAAACCCAGATAGGTAATTTGACTATGGAAAGTTTTACCATAGAAAGCGCTGAGGAACTCAGCTCGGGAAGACTGGTCAACGTACCCTTAGAACCAGCATTCACCCTTATTTTTTCCCATCCTATCAATAGAGAATCCATTCAACAAGCCATTCGATTCATCGGCCGGTCCGGTCCGGATCTCAATTTTGCTTTTGAAGAAAATGACACCAAGGTCATTATAACTTCCAGTGGGGCCATGGACTATTTAACCAAATATGAAATTTCAATCAGTGAAAACCTGCAAGGTGCCGAAGGGGAAAACTTTGTGGGAACTTCAAAAACATTTTTCACACAGGTTGACAATACTCCTAAATTTCCCATCATATCTGATGATGAACTTCTTACTTTAGTCCAAGAGCAGACCTTCCGATATTTCTGGGATTTTGCCCATGAACAAAGTGGTATGGCGAGAGAAAGAAACACTTCTGGCAATCTTGTTACTGTCGGTGGTAGTGGTTTTGGAGTCATGGCAATAATTGTGGGTATAGAAAGAGGATTTATTACAAGACAAGATGGTGTGGAACGATGGGCTAAAATAGTTGATTTTTTAACTACAGCTGACCGCTTTCATGGAGTATGGCCACATTGGCTGAATGGCACTAATGGAAACACTATACCTTTTAGCCCATTAGATGATGGAGGAGACCTCGTAGAGACAGCTTTTATGATCCAGGGATTACTTACTGTCAAGCAATATCTAAACCCTAGCATACCAGCTGAAAATTCTATTATCAATAAAATCAATACACTATGGGAAGAGGTAGAATGGAGCTGGTATACCCGAGGAGGTCAGGATGTGCTTTATTGGCATTGGTCTCCAAACCATGAATGGCAAATGAACCTTCCTATCAGAGGATATAATGAATCGCTTATTATCTATGTACTTGCTGCCTCCTCTCCTACCTACCCTATTGATAAATCAGTATATGACAATGGCTGGGCACGAAATGGAGCTATGATAAATGGACAGCTATATTACCAACATAGATTACCCTTGGGAGAAGAATATGGAGGACCGCTTTTCTTTGCCCACTATTCTTATCTCGGTCTAGATCCCAGAAACCTTTCTGACCAATATGCCAACTATTGGGAACAAAATAAAAATCATACGCTGATTAATCAAGCTCATGCCATCCGGAATCCTTCGGGATATGTGGGGTATAGTGAGGAGAGTTGGGGATTTACCGCCAGTGATAATCATGAGGGATACTCTGCCCATGCGCCTAATAATGATAAGGGTGTAATCACCCCTACTGCTGCTCTATCCTCTTTTCCCTATACACCAGAGGAATCCATGAAGGCGCTGAAGTTTTTCTATTATACTATGGGAGACAGACTCTGGGGAGAATATGGGTTTTATGATGCTTTCAACCCTACCCAAGAATGGTATGCTTCTTCATACTTGGCCATAGATCAGGGACCCATTATCCTGATGATAGAAAACTATAGAACTGCCCTACTATGGGAATTATTCATGCAAGACTTGGAAGTAAAAGATGGATTAGAAAAACTTCAAATCCAATATTAATAGGGGGAGAATGATATTAAATATTTGAAATTATATGCATTTGAAGAGCTGAATATGATAATATTAATAGCACACATGAGGTAAGTAATTTTCGTCACTTTAAATAAAATAGGCTAAAAATTAATTATAGTAAACCCGAATTAACCATATGAATCAGAAATTACTTCTAATAGCGATCACCTTATTTATCTCTTTTTCTGTAATAGCACAGGACAAATCCCTATTTGAAAAAAAAGAATATATAAATAGCAATGAAGACACCCTATTATATAGAATACTTCTTCCACCTGACTATAAGAAAGATCAGCAATATCCTCTGATTCTTTTTCTGCACGGAGCAGGTGAAAGAGGATCTGATAATGAAAGGCAACTTACCCATGGGGCTGATTTATTTTTGACAAACAGAGAAAAGTATCCAGCTATAGTAGTCTTTCCGCAGTGTCCTGAAGATAAATATTGGATAGATCTTAGTATAAGAAATGAGTTGCGCGGGGAAGGTGACCCAGACTTTAGCCAATCTATTCATTCTCCCTCAGAAGTATTGGCTATAGTCAATGAGCTGGTAAATGATATTATGAAAAATGAGAGCGTAGATGATGGCCAGGTTTATATAATGGGTCTTTCTATGGGGTCATTTGGGACTTTTGAGACGTTGGGTAGATGGCCTGATAAATATGCTGCTGCTGTGGCCATATGTGGTGGCGGGAATTTAGAATTGGCAAAAAACTATGCCGGTAATACTAGTCTCTGGATCACTCATGGAACAATGGACGATGTAGTTCCTCCTGTGCTGAGTAGGCGTATCTATGCCAAGCTCCAGGAGTTAGGTGCTGATGTAAAATATACAGAATTCGAAAATGCAAATCATAATGCCTGGGATCCAACTTTTGCTATGCCTGAGCTGCTCCCATGGTTGTTTTCCAAAACAAAAAATTAGAACCACCATCAAAAAAAAACCTTTTGAAACAAAGGGAGATAATTGTAGTGGTTCATCCCGACCATCGGTACGGGACAAGTTATGATCGATATAAATCAATTATAAACAGATGAAATTATGCAAAAAATCTATTTACCTATCCTAATTGTATTTTTACTGCCAATCATCATATCCTGTGAAAGCGATTCTACTCATGAAAGTAGTATTATAGCTAAAGGATATGACCGGCATGTGGAACTTCACTGGCCTAAGCATAATGGCTCCGGCTCATATCGCATATCCGTATCATCTGGCGGTAATAATTTTACCGAGAGAGCTACTGTAAGCGATACGATGTATATGGATTTTGTCAATGATCTGGGCAATAATCTCTCATTGATATATAAAGTCGAAGCCCTGAATTCAGGCAATCAAGCAACTGAGATAGGGGAAGCCGAAGTTCAGACAAGGGATTTTAGTGAGGATGAGTTATTGGACATGGTTCAATATTATACCTTCAGGTATTTTTGGGAAGGTGCCGAGCCTAACTCTGGATTAGCACGAGAGCGAATTCACATAGATGGAGAATATCCTCAGAATGATGCCCACATCATTACCACTGGTGGGTCAGGTTTTGGGATATTTGGATTACTTGCTGGAATAGATAGGGGCTGGATCACTCGAGAGGAAGGAGCTGCCCGATTTGAAAGAATAGTGGATTTTTTAGGCAAAGCAGATAGGTTTCACGGAGTTTGGCCACATTGGATCAATGGGGAAACTGGAGAAGTTAAACCTTTTGGCCAAAAAGATAATGGTGGAGATCTGGTAGAATCAGCATTTTTGATGCAAGGATTACTCGCCGTACGTGAATTCTATAAAGGAGGAAATAATCAGGAGCAATCAATTGCAGATAAAATTGATCAATTATGGAAAGAGATGGAATGGGACTGGTATACTCAAGGAGGGCAGGATGTGCTGTTTTGGCATTGGTCTCCAGAGTATGAGTGGGATATGAATTTCCCGCTACTCGGGTATGATGAAACTATGATCACCTATGTTTTGGCAGCCTCCTCCCCTACACATACAGTTCCTGCTGATGTCTATCATAAAGGTTGGGCTAGAAGTGGAGGTATAAATACTGACCAGAACCCGTATGGCTACCACCTTACCCTCAAACATAACGGTGCCGAAGAAATGGGAGGACCGCTATTCTGGGCACATTACTCTTACATCGGTTTAAATCCGAAAGGCCTTAAGGATAAATATGCTGACTATTGGGAGCACAATAGAAACCATACCCTTATCAATAGAGCATGGTGCATAGAAAACCCTGAAGGATACAAAGGATATGGAGAAGACTTATGGGGCCTTACCGCGAGCTATTCAGTAAATGGTTATTCAGCCCATAAGCCAGGTTCTGATCTGGGAGTGATCAGTCCCACTGCTGCGCTTTCCAGTTATCCTTATACACCAAAGGAATCTATGGATGTAATCAAAAATCTTTACTATAACTATGGAGAAAAGGTATTTGGAAGATATGGCTTCTATGATGCTTTAAGCCCGGAAGCTAATTGGTACCCTGAAAGATATCTTGCTATAGATCAAGGGCCAATAGTAGCCATGATAGAAAACCATCGCTCTGGTTTAGGTTGGAAAATGTTTATGTCGGCACCTGAGGTACAGGATGGATTAAAAAAATTAGGTTTTACTATTGAATGATGAGGGAGGGCATAAGATAGAAAACTGAAGGATCAAAATTGAATATTGAGTATAAAAGGATTAGCTGATGGTTAGACTCATAGTATTTTATTTATTAGCAGGAGTGTGTTCGGTTTCATTATTTGCACAAGATGGCAAACTCAGGCTAGCTGTACTTCCAGATACACAATCTTATCTGGAGTCATGTCCTGAAATCATGGAGAAGCAATTTGAGTGGCTAGCAGAAAATAGTGAGGATTTTGATTACGTCCTCCATGTAGGCGATATTACTCAAGGAAATACACATGCTGAATGGGCACTTTCGAAAATCTATTTTGATAAAATAAATAACAAAGTACCTTATGCCATAGCCCTAGGAAATCATGATATGGGCAGTGCGCCCAATAAATTTGCTGATAATAGGGATAGCAACTTAGCTAATAAATACTTTCCGATGGAAGAATTAAAAAACTATTCCTCACTCCAGGGAAGCTTTGAAGAAAATACTATCGACAATACTTACCACTCCTTTGAAAAAGCTGGAAACAAATGGCTTATCCTTTCACTGGAATTTGGTCCAAGAAATGAAGTGCTGGAATGGGCTAATAAGGTGGTTTCTGACCATCCAGATCACCAGATCATCCTTATCACCCATGCCTATATGTATGTAGGGGAAAAGAGGCAGTCCGAGGGAGATGACTGGCGAGCACATGGATACGGTATAGGTAAAGAAACTGGTGCAAAAGCTGTAAATGATGGAGAAGAAATATGGGAGAAATTAGTTAAAAAACATCCCAATTTTTTTCTCGTCTTTTCAGGTCATGTACTTCATGAGGGGCTTGGGCAGCTAGTAAGTGAGGGCGATCATGGAAATAAGGTCTATCAATTTTTGGCAAACTACCAACGTGGAGTAAAAGGATATGGAGATGGCTG
>DATHVH010000187.1:0-7909 GCA_035461405.1 Anditalea sp. | reverse complement strand
TACCAAAGGATCTTGCCGGAGAAGAAATACTAAGCACTCATACATCTCGGGATGATAGGCTTTAAAAGCAATTGTGTTTTCAAAAAATGCCTCCACTGATACAGCAAAGAACTCGTGAATATTTTCTCTCGCTTGTGATCTAAAGATGCTTTCACCAGTCTTGATCTTTTTTAATTCATCTGTAGCATGCTGGGCGTATTTGTTCCACCAACTATTAACCAAAAATCCGTATTCGCCATTGTACTTGATTTTGTTTTCTATTTTAAGAGCATGTGCGAATTCATGTATTCCCACATTCCAACCATCAGATGGGTCACTAAAGCCCTTTATGAATTCTTTCCAAGCTATGACTATGATCCCATATTTAGGATTAACTTCCCCATTGTGATATTTGAGACTATGGCTGGAGTAATATCGGTCAGGATATACTAAGATTTTATCAAAATGACTAAGAATAATCGATTTAGGAAAGCCGAATAGCACTTTCGTAGCGGTAGCGGAAATTAACACTTTCATTTCTAAACTCACTTCAGAAAATTCACCCCTCCCATAGAAACTTTTGTTATTCATAAATAGCACTAGCCTCTCTCTAAACTCTTTTTGAAACTCAGGAGACAAGCGCTGATAATAAGGGAAATAGGTAGAAAGAACGTCCAGTTCGACCTTACTTAATTTTAAAAATCCCACTTCTACTAAAAGCTGGTACCAAAGTGTACTGAGATAATTTGATTTTGTAAATAGTGATCCCATCCAGCAATAATATAGTCGTATAAAAATAAAAAAGCCTCCTATTTAAAACGTGTAATAGGAGGCTTTTGTTTCTATTTGGCATAGTTCACCGATCTCATTTCCCTGATCACGGTGATCTTTATCTGTCCTGGATACTGCATTTCTTTTTCTATCTTCTGAGATATATCAAAGGAAAGCTTTCCAGCTGTATTGTCATCCACATTATCAGCATCTACCAGTACTCTAAGTTCTCTTCCGGCCTGCATGGCAAAACATTTATTTACTCCGTCAAAACTTAGTGCCAGTTCTTCCAGGTCTTTTAGACGCTTGATGTAGCTATCCATGATTTCTCTTCTGGCACCGGGTCTAGATCCAGATATAGCATCAGAAGCCTGTACTATAGGAGAGATCATAGATGTCATTTCAATTTCATCGTGGTGAGCTCCGATTGCATTGATAACTTCTGGATGCTCTTTGTATTTTTTAGCCAGTTCCATACCTAGGATAGCGTGTGGCAGTTCAGCCTCTTCAGGGTACACCTTCCCAATATCATGAAGTAACCCTGCTCTTTTAGCCAGCTTAGCATTCAATCCCATCTCAGCTGCCATGGTAGCACATAATTTGGCTACTTCTCTGGAGTGCTGAAGTAAGTTTTGACCATAGGAAGAGCGGAATCTCATTCTTCCCACCATTCTGATCAACTCCGGATGTAAACCATGAATGCCTAAGTCAATACAGGTCCTTTCACCTATTTCAACTATTTCCTCTTCAATATTTTTCTCTGTCTTAGCCACTACCTCTTCGATCCTGGCGGGGTGAATTCTTCCATCCTGAACCAGACGATGCAAGGCAAGTCGCGCCACTTCTCTTCGCACTGGGTCAAATCCTGAAATGATGATCGCTTCCGGTGTATCATCCACTACGATCTCTACCCCAGTAGCAGCTTCCAGCGCACGGATGTTTCTACCTTCTCTACCGATGATTTTACCTTTGATATCATCACTTTCGATGTTAAAAACCGATACACAGTTTTCAATAGCATGCTCTGTAGCAGTCCTTTGAATGGTGTCAAGAACGATCTTTTTAGCTTGTTTAGTAGCAGTAAGTTTAGCCTGATCAAGAATGTCTTTGATCTGAGAGGAAGCTTTAGTATTGGCTTCATCCTTTAGCATTTCTATAATCTGCTCCCTTGCTTCTTCTTTGGAAAGTAAAGCGATTTTTTCAAGATCGGAGATTCTTTGGCTGGTTACTTTATCCAGTTCTTCCTTTTTTACCTGTACTGAGTGTAGCTGGGCATTTAGGTTTTCCTTTTTACTTTCGAGCTCAGCCTCTTTACGCTTTAACTGTTCCATTTCCTTGGAAAGTACCTGTTCTCTCTGCTTCAGCTTGCCTTCATTGGTGATAAGGATGTTTTTCTTTTTGTTTGTCTCCTCTTCGAATTCAGATTTTAGTCTAAGATACTTCTCTTTGGCTTCTAGAATTTTGTCCTTTTTAATGGCTTCAGCAGTGATTTCTGCTTCCCTAACTGTGCTTTTTGCTTTTTCTCTAGCTTCTTCTTCTATTTTTTTATTGTTGCTCTTAAGAAAAATTCCTGCTAGCAGTGCGCCCAGTCCGAGACCGACCACGCCAGCTATGATAATGTATAGTGTTACTCCCATAGGTATATTTTGGTTTAGACCTACCGGCAGTTATTAAAAAGTCCCGATTTGAGTTACTTTATAATTATATCAAGGATGTTAATTGGTCATTGATTTGGGTTAGGGTGGATTTGATCTGATCACTCTCTTCTGAGTTCACTTCACTCGACTCCATGGTCTCTACCATACAGTCAAATGCGACCATTGCTAATAAATCCTGCCTGTCATCCAAACCAAATTCTTCTCTATATCTTTTAAGTTTATCATTAATTAATTTACCCGCTCGTCTGATCTTGGCTTCATCTTCCACTTTTACTTTCATAGGATATTCTCTATCTCCTATTTTTATTTTAATGGAAAGTGTATTCATATCATTCAGACAAATAAGTGATTATCTTATCGATTTCTTTTATATAATTATTGATCTTTTCTCTCAATTCGGCAGACTCTGTGTTTTCTACCGGTATGTTATTTACAATTTTACTAATTTTAATTTGATTTTTAAAATGATCCAAGCTTTCATCTCGCTCACGCAAGATAGTATTTGCCCTATCCAGCTCTTCTTGCAACGCCGCTTTTTCTGTTTCTAACTGATGTATCTTTTTAGTAACCTGATGAGCAAGTCGCTCAAGACGATGGAGTTCCTCGTGGATCATTCTATTTTCTAATCAAAGCATTAATTTCATTTTCAAAAGACTGCATCAGTCTTCCCATGGTTTTATCTATTACTTTGTCCGTCAAAGTATTTTCTAAATCCTGCAGATAAAAGCTCAAAGCGTATGCCTTTTTACCTTCATCTATCTTATCTCCCTGATAGACATCAAATACACCTATCCTTTTTAAAAGCTTGCCGCCCGATTTGATTGCTATCTTCCTGATAGCATCAAAGGTTATACTTCTGTCTATTACCAAAGAAAGATCCCTTCTTACTTCAGGGAATTTCGAAATCTCAGCATATTGCTTTAATCCAGAAGATTTTTTTAATAGATAACCCCAGTTGAGCTCTGCATAAAACACTTCCTGCTTCACTTCAGCCAATCTAGCGATTTTATCATTAACTAAACCTATTTTACCTACCAATTTATTACCTAAAGATAATTGAAGTGCATAGGCAAAGGGCTGATCATGTATTATCTCCAGATCAAGATCCGGAAGGTTTAGTTTCTCAAGAATTCTTTCTACGACCCCATAGAGATCCGGAAAACTCACCGGCTTGGAGGGTTCCAGCCAACTTTCAGCAGCTTTGTCCCCTGTTAAAAATATTGACAAAACATTATCCTCCTGATAACCTTCATTTGATTTGCGGTAAACAGTACCGAATTCAAATAAGCGGAGATCCTTTTGTCTTCTATTAATATTGTGAGATAAAACTTCCAAGCCCGAAAATAAGAGACTCTGTCTCATTACCCCAAGGTCTTCACTTAGCTTATTAAGTATTTCTACGTTATCTCCTGTATCAAGAAATTCGGATTTCTCTGCATAAAGTGGCTTGGTCAGTGAATTGGTTATAATTTCCTGAAAGCCAAATCCAGCCAGTAGTTCTGATAACCTGTACTGTAATTTGTTACCATCTTTGGCGGGATGCTCTGCAAGGTAGTCTGACTGGTAGTGCTCGGTAAGCTCTACCCTGTCAAACCCATATATCCTTAAGATCTCTTCGATCACATCAGCTTCCCTGGTCACATCCACCCTATAGGGCTTTATTATGGCCTTGAATCCCTGCTCTGTTTCATCCACTACCTGTATTTCTAGATGCTCTAAAATAGATTTTATCTCTTGCTTATCTATTTCTTTGCCAATAAGACGATGTATGTTTTTATAAGTGACCTGTACTTCAAAATCAGCCACAGGGTCCGGATAAAAATCTACAATTTCAGAACTCACCTCTCCACCAGCTATTTCTTTGATAAGGATTGCTGCTCTTTTGAGCGCATAGATAGGCATGTTCGGATCAGTACCTCGTTCAAATCGGAAAGATGCATCTGTTTTTAACCCGTGGTGCTGACTTCCCTTTCTGATAACATCAGGAGAAAAGTAGGCACTCTCGAGAAATATGGAAGTTGTTGTTTCCGAAACTCCGGATCCCTTGCCTCCAAAGATCCCTGCTATACAAAGTCCCCCTTCTGCATCACAGATCATCAGTTCCTCTCCCGACAGCTTCCTCACCTTATCATCTAAAGTGGTGAACTCTGCGTCCTTAGCCAGCTTCTTTACTATGATCTTATCACCAGCCACCTTATCCGCATCAAAGGCATGAAGTGGCTGCCCCAGGTCATGGAGAATAAAGTTGGTGATGTCTACAATATTATTGATAGGTTCTAGATCCAGTGCTTTCAGGTAATTTTGAATCCATTCTGGTGATGGTCCTACTTTGATATTTGAAATTGTAAGACCTGCATATCGGGGACAGTCAGTGGCATCTTCTACTTCCACCTGAAAAGGTCTGCTAATATTGTCTACAGAAAACTCCTCGACAGCAGGTATACATACTTCAGACTTTAAAATTGCTTTAAGATCTCTTGCCACTCCGAGATGAGAAGCAGCGTCTGCACGGTTAGGGGTAAGGCCGATTTCCAGCACATCATCAGTACTTATATTAAAGTAATCCGCCGCTGAAGCACCATTTGGCAAATCAGTTTTAAGTACCATGATACCCTCATGACTTTCTCCCATTCCCAGTTCATCTTCTGCACAGATCATCCCTACGGATGCTTCTCCTCGGATTTTGGCTTTTTTGATGGTGAACGATTCCCCTGTGCTGGGAAATAAAGTAGTCCCGACTGTGGCAACGACAACTTTCTGCCCTTTGGCAACATTAGGAGCGCCACATACGATGGGCAGGGTTTCCGTACCCACATCCACTGTAGTCAAACTTAACTTATCAGCATTGGGATGAGGCTCACAAGTGAGAATCTCTCCTATCACAAAGCCTCTTAATCCTCCGGGGATAGATTCAAACGGTTCGATTCCTTCTACCTCCAGCCCGCTCTTGGTAAGCATATCAGCTATTTCTTCTGAAGTATGGTTTAGAAGTATGAAATCTTTAAGCCTATTTATAGAAATTTTCATTGATCAACAGAATAATTAAAGCCTCCAATAATTATTACAGGCAATTTATAAAAAGAAAGCCCCTAAAGGCTTTCACAAAACATATTCGCAACAACAAATTTAAGATAAATGCCCGTGCCTAAAAGCTTATTTAGAGTAATTTTTCTCACCTGCGCGAATTGGTAGGTCCAAAAGGTTTTCTCTCGGGGGAATAGGACAGGCATAGTCAGGATTATAGGCACAGTAGGGATTATAAGCCATATTAAAATCGATAGTAGCAGTATGCTGACCATCGAGTTTTACATCTACGTACCTGCCTCCGCCATAAGTTTCGTTCGCGCTGGTTTCATCTGCAAAAGCTAGGAAAAACTTTCGCATATCCTGCTCTTTCACTGATTGTAACAGCAGCAGCCTCTCATTACTTCCCGCTATGGTAAATTCGGCGTAGGAATGCTTCACATACTTCTCTACAGACCCATCTGTAAGTGGTATTTCAAGGATTACCCGGTTAGTAACTGGTACTATTCTGGCCTTCACCCTATAGTCAGGATCTATAGGATAATGGTTCAGCTGATCCAATTCTTTCTTTTGCTCCTCTGTCAGGGGAGAGTCAGCATTATACCTCAAGTATTTAAATTGTCTTTCCCTTTCCTTTTGGATTTTTTCTACGTACTGTTCTGTGGTCTCTCCTGCAGAGAGGGCATAAAATATAGCGATTACGATCACTATAGCCGCGCCCGCCCATATCAAATATTTTTGGTTCATAATTTACTCAAATCATAGCTTCATCCGCGAAGCTAAAGTAGCCAACATCGGTGAATATTACATGATCTATAACGGTTAAATCTAAATTTCTGCCTACCTCCACGAGCTTTTTGGTGAGATTTATGTCAGTTTGGGACGGGCGGAGGTTTCCGGATGGGTGATTGTGCACCAAAACGATTGCCGTAGCCAAATATTCCAACGCTATTTTAAATATCATTTTCGGATCAGCTATGGTAGCACTGGTACCACCGTAACTGATCTTATATTTTTTAATGACGTGATTCGACCTGTTGAGCAACAGAATATAAAAATGCTCAACCGGCTCATCCATCAGGTCAGGTTTCATCAGTTCATACACATCGGAAGAGGAAGTGATCCTGGCCCTCTTCTTAGGCTCCGAACCTTTGCGCCGTCTGCCCAACTCGAGTGCACTGACTATGCTTATAGCCTTTGCCTCCCCTATTCCCTTAAATTTCTGAAGTTCCTTTACAGTCATTTTGGCCAGCTGACCCAGATCATTATCCACACTGCCAAGAATGTTCTTCGCTAGATCCACTGCACTGGTATGCCTGGTGCCCGAACCGATCAGGATGGCTATCAACTCCGCATCCGTCAGTGCCGCCCTTCCTTGGAGCAATAATTTTTCTCTGGGTCTATCCTCTTCGGCCAGCGAAGATATTTTAATCGAGGTATACGAATCCATAAAAATAGATTAGGATGAAAAACAAAAAGGGTATAGTGATAAAAATAAGGAAAATTCGGGAAATAGATTTATGTTTTTGCCACAAAGGCGCTAAGACACTAAGATTTTTTTCTTTGGGACTTGGTATCTTCGTGGCACTACAATCCTTTAAATTCAACCACAAAGGCACTAAGGCACTAAGTTTTTTTTCTTTGGAACTTGGTGTCTTCGTGGCACTACAATCCTCGAATTTCAGCCACAAAGGCGCAAAGGCACTAAGTTTTTTTTTGGGACTTGGTGGCCTTAGTGGCACTACAATCCTTGAATTTCAGCCACAAAGGCGCAAAGGCACTAAGTTTTTTATCTTTAAGCATTTATGTCTTCGTGGACATATGTCACATTGTTTTTTCTTTGGGTCTTAGCGCCTTCGTGGCTATGTTTTAAGCGTAGCGTCTTATCTTCTAAATCTCCTGATTCCATTTTTGATTATGGGGACATTGAAGTTTATAAGGTAGCCTAAGTTTAATTTTGTAAGTTTTAGATGGCTAATAAGCTGTGCTTCCCATACTGGATTCAATTTATCTACTGCTTTTAATTCAACTATTACTGAATCTTCGATAAGCAAATCAAGTTTTAAGCCTTCATCAAATTGAATTCCATCATAGACTATTGGTAACAATATTTGCCTTTTTACATCATATCCCACCTTTCTTAATTCATGAGCTAGACAAACTTCATATACCTTTTCCAATAGCCCAGGGCCAAGTTCTTTGTGAATAATGAAAGCTGCATTGACAATAGCTTTTCCTATCTGCTCTTCCCTTTGTGATAATTCTTCAAAATCCATATTGTGTTCTTTTTAAAAAGTTATTTAAAGTATAAAAATCTAAATATAAAAACTTGAATTTCAACCAAATAGTTATGTCTTTTGCCACAAAGGCACTAAGGCGCTAAGTTTTTTTTCTTCGGGTCTTCGTGGCCCTGCAATTCTTAATATTCAGCCACAAAGGCACTAAGTTTTTTTTCTTCGAGACTTGGTGTCTTCGTG
>DATHVH010000186.1:0-7937 GCA_035461405.1 Anditalea sp. | reverse complement strand
GGTTAAAAGAAGTGGCAAAGGCAAACATCCCAGACATATCTGTAACATTACTTACATCCCAGTTTTCGATTGGCTGGTTGAATGTAGAGGCTGAATTAAACATGCCTTTCATATCTGACACATTACCTACATTCCAATCAGCAATTGATTGGTTGAAAGAAGTGGCAAAGGCAAACATTTCAGACATATTAGTAACATTGCTAACATTCCAGTTTTCTAATGGTTGATTGAAAGAAGTAGCATTATAAAACATCCAATTCATATTGGTAACATTACTGACATCCCATTTCCCGATGGGTTGGTTGAAAGAAGTAGCAGAGGTAAACATCCTATGCATATTTGTAAGATTACTGACATCCCAATTCTCGATTGGTTGGTTGAAATTATTTTGATTGGAAAATAGGGAACTCATATCCGTTACTAAAGAAGTGCAAACGCAGCTCAAATCAGCCCCTTCATCCTTCCTTTGGATAAGAAGTTCCCTATCCACTGCTTCATATACCTTAACATTGACCCTACCCTTCTCTCCGGGGATTGCTCCCGTACATTTGATGATTCCGTTTTCTTCAAAGAATACTTTCATATCTAGAGTAATCTCCTCTTCAACCAGTTCGAAAGGGGCCAAAAAAATACCGATGATTGCAACACCATTTTCATTCAGCTTCAATATGAAATTGTAATGCCTGTTTGCCTCAATATTCAGCTCCCTGCTGATGGTGGAGCCCTGGATAGATTCCCGGATGTTTAGTGTGGCTGCCGTTCCGTCTTTTACATATAAGAACCAATAGGTACTGTCCTGATGCAGTACAAGATCTGATTCCTGCCCTCCATCTGAAATCGAAGCATTTTCCACATATTGGTTCTTCACTGAAACCAGTCCATAATCAGAGGTTGCCACTAGGGTGAATTCCAATTTTTGGCTGTCAAGAGAAAATTCCCCTCTGGCCTCAAAAGGCACAAATGCTGAAAATATCCCTCCCACTACGATCGAACGGTATTCATATTCCCCAAAAGGCAAATCAATGGAATATGGCAAAGAAAAGTCATTGGGATCGTATTCCTGGATATATTGTTGCCCTGTGGCCTTGTTAGTGAAAATTAATTCGGCTGAATTCGAGAAAACATGTACCCATGGGGAATTTACCTCAATCCGGCTTCCCGGCGAACCCATTGGTACAAACTCAAGGCTGATTCCAACCAAGCGGAGGGTGCCCTGACGGTCCGATAAACTGTAGTCTTCCTGCTCACAGGAAAGGACAGTGACACATAGAAAAATGGTCATCCATAAGAGAAAGTTGTTGATAATTTTTTTCATCGCTGTTTTAAAAAAGGGTTTGAGTAACTACACTTTGGTGACATCATAACAATTGTCATGGAGGTTATTATAATGTCTTAAAATCAGTGCAACTAAATCAGCACAAGTGCCCCTTACAGGTTTTTTTTCATTAGACAATGCACATTCTATGGGGAAACTTGAGGGTTCTCATGGAATATTTAGTACGCACCAGCAACTTAAGTCTTCATTGAAATAGATGGCTTAAAAACTTATTTCCATATTCAAAACATAAAATAACTTACATTCTATTGGTTGGTTGAAATTTACTGCTTATAAAAACATCCTCCCCATATTTGAAATATTACCTACTTACTAGTTTCCTATGGTTTGATTGAAGTTGGGGGGCTAGTTTCGATTGGATGACAGATAAAGTCGAGTTAATTGATAATAAATCGATTTGGATTATTTATCGTGCACATAAAACATCTTATTCGCTATTTTCCATCCCTCACTGGTTTTGATAAGTGTAAATATATCAGACATATGGGTATCAGAACCGATTACTTCACCTGACCAATGCTCTACATCAAGCCGAGCTACGGCAATGGTTCCCAGGATTTCAATACTTGTAAAATTGGGTTCTATGTCAGCAGCTGGGCCATTTCCATCTATCAGATCATATAGTTGCTGTATTGGGCCAGCCACTAGGCTCCCTCCAAAATGACCTACTATGGTTGCTTGATTATGGAAGCCTGATTGCATGATTTCACTTTTTCCTTGTAGGGAGCCATCTATATAGAACTGCACGGTCTTAATGATAGCTTCATAATCGGTTAGATAATTACTAGAGGTGTTCATAAGAAAAGAATTTATGGTAATTGAATTAAATCTGGTTAATCTAAATTGATTCTTATAGGATTGTTAAAAAATCCCTACCTTTTCACAAAATTTACTATGCGTGAGTATATGTGTTTCTTAATTCTAGAAGTGGCTTCAGTTGCTTAATAATTAGGTGGTTACCTTGTCTTATTTAACTTTCTAATTTCTTTAATAAGAGAGAATAATAATTGGGTTTTTATCCAAAAATGTTTTTCAAAAATTCAACAGTAAATACAGATTTTAATTTTATAAGTAAATATATAAAATTTCAGTAAATATTATATACAACTATTTCATTTTTAGTGGTTTATACAGACATATTCCAATAAATAAATCAGGTCAATATATTAATTATAAAAATCCATTTCTACCTAAGCTTAACTAATTAAATCCAACTAATTACTTTTTGTAATATACCGATAACTTATTACACTAATCAACTAATTCTCCTCTAATCAACTTATCTCCAATAATTTAGATTAAAGTTAGCAATTAGTTATATTTATAATGGGAGGTAGCCTATGAGGGATCACAAGGCAGATAAAATATTGGATATTGAAAACCTGGCATCTTTCGAAAGATTGATCAATAGGAATCCTACACCTTATGAGTCCAATAGGATGGTACTGCCCGGATTTTTACCCGATAATCAGAAAAACGTTGATACTACTAATGGGATTCCTGCCTTTCGCAACAGGTTTCATCTAATATACCTCATATTAGATGGTGAATATGAAGTAATTATTGGTACCGATCACTACCGGCTCAGCTCAAATGATTTAGTGATAGTCCCTGAAAATATGGTGTATGAAGTCCCGCATCTAAACCAATGCAGAAGTGGATACTGCATTAATTTTTTATCCGAACTGCTTCTTCCATTGATTCGGGGTCCCATATCATCGGAATTTCCGTATTTAGATCCAGAAGCCGAACATGTGATCAAGCTGAACGATAAAGAATGTAAATCTATTCAAAATTCATTCGAAGATATTTTAAGAGAGTACAATACATTTTACTCTTCAGAAAAGGATAACCTGCTCAAACATTATCTGGAAATCTTACTCATCAGGATTAGGGAGATTTATCGACCCTATTATAAAAAAAACTTATTCAGTAGAAACAAGGTATTGAAAATAGCTAATCGATTTAAAATTTTGGTGGATAAAAACATCAGAAAAATCAGGCAGGTCAAAGATTATGCATCCATGCTCAACATCTCTTCGGGGCACCTCTCCCATACTGTGCATGAAGCTTTTGGGAAATCACCACGCGAGGTAATAAATGATGCACTACTTTTGGAAGCTAAAATGCTGCTCAGTGCCACTGATACTAGTCTTATAGATATAGCCTTTCAACTTCACTTTAACGATCAATCTCATTTCAACCATTTTATTAAGCATCATACCGGTCTATGCCCAAAAGAATTGCGCAAAATGCTTTGATCTGTACAAGTTTGCCACTTATCCATACAATTTTCTTTAAAAGCATCTGCATAACTTGCTTATTGGTTAATAATTAAATGATGCAGCTTTAGCTGTCTAAATATTAGCACAGGTGTATTTCCTCTATTAGCTCATCTATATTTATTACACCATACCATATATCTTTTTAACCTTAAAAACAGAAAATCATGAAAACCGAAGAAACTTTAAAACACGGACAATCCAGAAGAAAATTTATGGGTACATTAGCTGCGACCGCTGGAATAGCCGGTATAGGTACTCCTTTATTTGCCCGTAGTATCAAGGTAAATAAAACTGTTAATAATGCTAGTGATCCGAATGATTGGTTTAAGAAGATCAAAGGTTCACACCGAATAGTATATGACGCATCAGAACCGCACATGGGCTTTCCTTTCATTTGGGCATGGGCTTATTATTTGACCAATAATCAGACCGGCACTGAGGATGATGATATGACCGCGATGGTGGTCCTAAGACACAATGCTATACCATTTGCCATGAATGATAAGCTCTGGGAAAAATATCAATTCGGAGAAAGCTTCGAAGTAAAAGATAACAACACATCCAAACCTTCCTTGCGTAACACCTACTACGAACCTGTTGAAGGGGACTTCCCTTTACCTGGTATTGACGGTATAAAAGCCATGCAAGACAGGGGTGCACTATTTTGTGTCTGTGATCTAGCATTATCAGTTTACAGCGGTTTTGCTGCCCAAAAGATGGGGTTAGACCCTAAAGAAGTGAAAAAAGAATGGGTCGAGGGAGTTTTGCCAGGCATACAAATAGTACCTTCTGGAGTTTGGGCCCTTGGTAAGGCTCAAGAAAATGGTTGTGGATATATTTATGCAGGAGGCTAATCTATAGAGCAATGAAACACTTAATGATAATCCCTCTGTTTTTGTTGGTATTTAGTGTCAGTTCTCAGACTAAGCCCATTAAAGTAGTGTTTGATGTAACCAGCTCGGACGAAAGCATTCACAAGATGGTGATGCGACATGTGACATTAATGGCGGAAGCCTATCCTGAATCTGAATTTGCAGTGGTGGTATATGGAGGAGCCCTACCGATGTTGGTTAACGGCTCTTCTACAGTGTCACAAGAAATTTTACAGTTTAAAAATAATGAAAAAATTTCTATTTTAGCCTGCGAAGGAACTATGAAGCGGTTCGAAGTAAAAAATGACCAATTACTATCGGGTGTAAAATCGGTACGCGATGGTTTATACGAACTGGCTATCAAACAGTCAGAGGGCTGGGCTTATATAAAGGAAAGCAATTAGCGGGAATGACGAAGGACGAACACCTGAAAAGTAAAAGGTAAGAAGTGAGAAGATCGTTAATCATATCTTGATACTATTAAAAAGCAAATAATCATACATATCGAATAAAATAATAGGTAATCCTATTCTGAAAATGGATTCTTTAAAATGGCTGATCATGATATTATGGTCGTGCATATCATGTATAATGGTTTTGTCATTACTTTTAATATTGGGGTACTATGAGGTAAATTTTCCACTGATGGGGTTAACTGACTCCTCCATTCGTACTGAAAAGCAAGTTACCCTTTCGCCCCCCTTATGGGAAGCTCCTGACCTAAACCTCCTCCCTTCCAATGAAGAAGGTGAACAGATAAGGTACGGCCGCGAGCTAATTTCACACACTTCCCAATACCTTGGTCCCAATGGCAAGGTAAAGAAAATCAGTAACGGGATGAACTGCCAAAACTGCCATTTAGGAGCTGGCACTTTTCCCTATGGAAATAACTTTGGTCTGGTAGCTAACAAGTATCCAGTTCTACGGGGCCGCTCTGGAAAAATAGAGAGGATCGAAGATCGGGTCAATGATTGCTTTCAGCGTAGCCTAAATGGAGAAAGGCTTGAAGAAAATAGCAATGAGATGAGGGCAATTGTAGCTTACCTTAAATGGCTTGGAAAAGACGTAAAACCTGAAAATTCGCTTTTGGGTTTGGGACGGAAATCTCTCCAGCCCCTTAATCGTAAAGCAGATCCAGTTATAGGTAAAACAGTTTTTTTAAAGCATTGTGTGGAGTGTCATGGAGCTAATGGAGAAGGAAAAATGTTAGATAATAACATTGAATGGGAATATCCACCACTCTATGGTCCAGACAGTTATAATACAGGGGCTGGTCAATTTCGGCTTTCCATGTTTGCAGCTTTTGTGAAATACAATATGCCATTCGGAACGACCTTTGAATATCCTGTACTTACTGACGAAGAAGCCTGGGACGTAGCCGCCTATGTGAACTCCCTAGACAGACCACAAATGGATTTATCTGGAGATTACCATAACCTGAGCTATAAACCATTCGATTATCCTTTCGGCCCCTACCTTGACACCTTTCCGGAATCCCAACATAAATTTGGTCCTTTTAAACCTATTCAGGAAGTGATCAAGACTCGGGTTGAATGACGCACGGGATATTGCTGAAGGTTATTTGGTATGGGGTATAGTGAATAATGTATAGGCAATGCGGCTGCCTATGCCACCAGTAATTATTTTTTGTATGAGAATCAAATACCATGTACCAATTAAATGGAAACAAGGTGTAGATTATTATATACTGCTTGAAATATAGTGGACCTCAAATTTCCATTATCCAGGATTATTTTTAAACCAAAGATAAATACCATTAGTCCAGCCAAAACCATCCTGATTGGGATACTCTCCTCCCCCGGCAGGTGAATCCAGGTCTACAACATTATATTTTTCCATCATCTTGCCGGTCTCTTTGAAAACTTTTTCATTATTGGCCATCCACCTTTTTTTCAGTTCTTCTGCCGTATCATAAAATTCATAATTACGAAGACCAACATAGGTCATATATTGCATAGGGGCCCAGCCATTAGGATAGTCCCACTGCTGACCACTCTCGTGTAGAGAAGAAACTACACCCCCCTTTTTCAAAAAGCTTTCAGTGATATGCTCGTGGACATGTTGCGCCTGTTCTTTTGTAGCCATTTTAAAGAAAAGTGGATATACACCTGCCAACGACATTATTTTTGTAGATTTATGCGATTCTGTATCATAATCCATAAAAAATTTATTGTCATCATTCCAAAGATTATTAATCAGAGCTTTATTTCGCTTTTCTGCTTTTTCACGGAAATATGACGAAGGTTCCGAAAAAGAACTATGCGCGTAGGCATCAGATAAAGTCATTTCGAGTTCGTATAGGAGGCAGTTTAAGTCTACAGGTATTATATCTGTGGTATGTATGGTTTCCATTTTTGTTTCATCTCTGAACCATCTGCAGGTAAAGTCCCAACCCGATTCACAAGCGGCCCTAATGTGTCTATAGAGTGTTCCAGGGGTCACTCCATACAGGGCTGAATTATGCGCCATTTCCACATCTTCTACGTAGGATTCCGGACGTGGAGCAGGTAGATCATCCCAATAGCGGTTTAAAATACACCCGTCTGGCAATAAAATCACCCGGCGAAAACAAATTTCCCTATCCGAAAGGCGAAAGTATCCATCCATCCAATAGTTATATTCTTTTTGCATGTGGGGCAGATATTTTGTCAAAACATCCGGTCCATCTATTTCAGCCAGAAGACGAACCATTAATGCAAAAAAGGGAGGCTGTGAACGCGTAAGGTAATAACTGCGGTTGGCATTGGGAATATGCCCATAGGTATCTATCAAATGGGCGAAATTATCCACCATATCTCTGATCAGCCCGTTCTCTCCGGCACATTGCAGGCCTAGCATGGTAAAGTAGCTGTCCCAATAATATAGACCTCTAAACCTTGCCCCGGGCACTACATATGATTTGGGGACAGGTAACATGGAACAGTTTTCCTGAGATTTTCGAGTCAAAAGAGGCCAGACTTTATTAATATGATCTGTCACCGGTAATTGCTGGTCACTTTCATAATCAGTGGTTATCGGTGAGGGAATTTCAAAATATTCATCCACAAAACTCTTAAGGTCAAAATCTTTATTATGTTTTTCTATTTCATATAAACTTACAATCTCTTCCGGAGAACGCTTGGGATAACAGTCGGCAAAAGTTATAGAATCATCAAATACACATTGCATCTGGACATCATGAAACAGCGGTCCAAACAACTGGTCAGGTGGTAATATGATCGGAACTACACTGTAAATCTGAGGGATATCTGTTGATTTCATTTCCATGTGATTTCTATTCAAGTTTTGCCTTTCAAATTAACTCTGCATATTGTTTAATGTTTTTTTTGAAGAGTAAACTCGACAGGTTATATGTGACTATAGGCCTGTAATTCTGAGACTTATTTTATGCCCAGACATATAAAAAATAACGGAGAGGATTCG
>DATHVH010000185.1:0-10560 GCA_035461405.1 Anditalea sp. | reverse complement strand
ATTCATATGACATTTTCTCATCATGATACAGCCCTCTACTACTAGTGCAGCAGTAGATATGCCCCATTCTTCTGCACCTAGAAGAGTGGCAATGGCTAGATCTCTGCCTGTTCTTAATTGCCCATCTGTTTGAAGGACTATCCTGTTCCTCAAATTATTTTTTACCAAAGTCTGATGCGCTTCAGATAATCCCAGCTCCCATGGCAATCCCGCATGGCGGATAGAACTAAGTGGAGAAGCTCCGGTACCTCCATCTGCTCCTGCTATTAGGATGACATCGGCATTTGCTTTGGCTACACCAGCGGCTACTGTACCTACGCCTGCCTGTGAAACAAGCTTGACATTGATTCTGGCTTTTCTGTTTGCATTTTTAAGATCGTAGATCAATTGTGCTAGATCTTCTATAGAATAGATATCATGATGCGGTGGAGGAGAAATCAATCCAACTCCAGGAGTAGAATGTCTTACCTTGCCTATCCATTCATCTACTTTATGTCCTGGCAATTGGCCACCTTCCCCAGGCTTAGCTCCTTGAGCCATTTTAATCTGAAGCTCAGTGGCATTGGTGAGGTAATTACTAGTCACACCAAATCTTCCTGAAGCTACCTGCTTGATGGTAGAGCGTTCCCAGTCACCGTTCTCCTTTTTAGCAAAACGAATCTCATCCTCTCCACCTTCTCCACTGTTACTTTTAGCACCGATCCTGTTCATCGCTATAGCTAATGTACTGTGCGCTTCATGGGATATAGATCCAAATGACATGGCTCCTGTAGCAAATCGCTTTAGAATATTATCAATAGGTTCTACTTCTTCCAAAGGTATGGAAGGACTCTTTTTGAATTCAAAAAGGCCCCTTAAAGTAAGGGCGTCTTTCGACTGATCATTGATTTTCTTGGCAAACTTCTTATAAAGCCTGTAATCGTTGTTTTGAGTAGACTTTTGAAGTAGGTGGATGGTTTCAGGGTTGAATAGGTGCTTTTCACCCCTTCTTTTCCACTGATACACTCCGCCCACTTCTAATAGAGGCTGGTCCGTATGATAGGCTGCACGATGTCTTACGAGTACCTCTTCAGCCAACTGGTTAAAGGAAATACCACTGATACGACTGATAGTGCCTTTGAAGCATTTTTCAATCACTTCTGGGCCCAATCCCAATGCCTCAAAAATTTGAGCACCTTGGTAGGACTGAAGAGTACTGATACCCATTTTAGAAAGCACCTTCAACAAGCCTTTGTCTATAGCTTCCTGATAATTTTCAAACATTTGCTCCTGAGTCAATGATTCAGGCAACAGTCCTTTCTTTTGTAGGTCTAATAGAGATTCAAGCGCTAGATAAGGATTAACCGCACTGGCACCATATCCTATCACTGTAGCAAAATGGTGTGTTTCCCTGATATCTCCAGCTTCAACTACTATACCTGCTTTGGTACGTATTTTTCTTTTGACCAAATGATGGTGTACCGCTCCTGTAGCTATCAGTGATGGAATAGGAGCATTACCAGCATCAGTATGTCTGTCTGAAAGGATCAGAATATTTGCCCCATCATGAATTGCTTTTTCAGCAAGAAGACATAGCTCATCCAAAGCTTGAAGCAATCTCCCCGGGCTATCGTCCGCCTGAAATTGAAGCTGTAGTGTATGGGCTTTATAACCTTTGTCCTCCAGATTCCTAAGTTTTTCTATATCCTCATTCAGTAAAACTGGTTGGGAGATATGGATCTGTTTGGTATGACGTGGACTTTCAGTTAATATATTATGACTTTCTCCTATCCTGGTAAATAGAGACATTACCAGACGTTCCCTGATAGGATCAATCGGTGGATTACTTACCTGTGCAAATAGCTGCTTAAAGTAATTACTGATATGCTGACTTTGTGTAGAGAGCACAGCCAGAGGCGTATCGGCACCCATAGAGCCTAGAGGTTCGTAACCAGTCTGGGCCATAGGTGTAAGTATGATTTTTAGCTCCTCTGATGTATAGCCAAATATCATCTGTCTCTGCTTAATAGCTTCTGTGGAATATGGATATTTAAGTGTTTCAGGCTTAGGGATAATCCTAAGCTTTAAACGCTCATTATTAATCCACTCCTCATATGGCTTATTGTCGCAGACAGCTGCCTTAGCTTCATCATCAAATTGTATTTGACCTTTCTCAAGATCAGCCAATAGCATTCTTCCTGGACTGATGCGACCTTTTTGGGTAATAGATGCTTCTCTTATAGGAAGTGCACCCGCTTCTGAAGAAAGGATCAGGCGGTCATCACTGGTGATAAAGTATCTAAGCGGCCGAAGACCGTTTCTATCAAGGGTGGCACCTAATGTTTTACCATCTGTAAAAAGGAGAGCCGCAGGTCCATCCCATGGCTCCATTAGTGCTGCATGGAATTTATAGAATGCCTTTCTATTTCTGTCCATGGTTTGATTATCCTGCCATGCCTCTGGTACTAGCATCATCATTACGTGAGGCAAACTCCTTCCGCTGAGGGTGAGGAGTTCCACCATGGCATCAAGATTGGCAGAATCAGAAAACGCATGATTGGTCACCGGCATGAGCATAGAGATCTCCTCATCTGAGAAATTCGCAGATTTCATCAGATATTCTTTGGACTTCATCTTATTCAGATTGCCTCTTATAGTATTGATTTCACCATTGTGAGAAATGTACCTAAATGGTTGGGCCAATCTCCAATTTGGAAATGTATTGGTCGAAAACCTTGAATGGACTATAGCTAGAGCGGAGGTAATGTGTTTGTTCTGTAGATCCTTATAAAAAGGCAAAACCTGGTCAGTTCTCAATTGACCTTTATAGATTACGGTGGAACTGCTGAAGCTGGCAAAATAAAAACCACTGTTTACTCCTGGTATTTCAGCATTTATCGTTCTGCTAGCGTAATTTCTTAGTACATATAGTTTCCTATCTAATTCTACACCCTTGAGTCCAGCTTTATGCTTTACAAAAACCTGTTCGATCTTTGGCATTACTTCTAAAGCACCCGACCCAGGAACTGTCAATTCTACAGGGACATCTCTGTAACCCAAAAGCTCGAAATCAAGCTCTTTAATAATCTTATTAAGTAGATTCTTTGATTTTTTATGTAGTTGGGGATTTGCCGGGAAAAAGGTCATTCCTAGTCCATAGGTCCCTACCTCAGGAAGTTCATATCCTAATATACCTGTGACCTTAGAAAGAAAGTCATGTGGTATCTGTATAAGGATACCTGCCCCATCACCGGTTTTGGGGTCGCTACCCCTGCCACCCCTATGTTCCATATTTGATAGCATATATAATGCATCACTTATGGTCTCGTGGCTTTTTTCGTTTTTGACATTGACCACGGCGCCTATCCCACAGGCATCATGCTCAAGTTCTTTTAAATATAGTCCTTTACTCATTACAGAATAGATAATAGGTTTGAATAGAATTATAAAAATTACAAAAAAAACGGACAAATCTAAATTTTTACATAAAAAAAATGTATTTTTTATGTTGAATACATATAATTATGCCACTGATATAGCTAAAAAGGCAAAAAATAAATTTTTATTTCAAAACAGTAAATTCTTGACTTATTCAAAAAATAGTCGATAATCACTGGGATCTGTTAAATAGAGAGAATAAAGATACGGTCTGAATTGCGAGTTTTTTTGATGAAAAAAACAAAAAAATTTGATAATGAGGATTACTCAAATATGATTATCCGCTATTTTACCAGCAAGCCTGAGGGAGCTTAATCTATAAGTGCTGATAATCGTAGACAGTCAACAAAAAGCAAAATTCAAATTTAACACTTAAACTACATTGCTTGAGGCACCAAAGGGTATATACATTGTTTAAATGAGAAAGATTTCTTAACTAATCAGTCTTCGTTATGATTTATATTGCGGACAGATTCATTTTCTATTTGAACTTTCACCCTTTTGATTTTTCGTGTGTCCACTGCCATTACGGTAAAAGTGAATTTGTCAAAAACTATTTTGGTACCCCCTTTAGGCAATTTAGAATTGATTTCCAATAGTAAACCTCCCAGGGATTCACTGTCACCTTTGACATCATCAAATATCTGAGCATCTAGATCTAGTTTTTTACAAAAATCATGGAGTGAAACTTTACCTTCAAATAAATAGGTATTAGCATCGATCTGCTTGAAGAGGGAATCATCTATTTCATCGAATTCATCATTAATTTCACCTATTATCTCTTCAATAAGATCTTCCAGTGTGACAAGCCCCGATGTACCTCCATATTCATCGACCACTATAGCCATATGCACACGCTTGAGCTGAAAATCTTTTAAAAGACTGTCTACTTTTTTGTTTTCAGGTATATAAAGGCATTTCCTTAGCAAGGCCTGCCACGCAAAATTTTCATCTTTTTCAATATGGTTTAGCAGATCCTTTATATATAGTATACCCTGAATATTATCAATGGTATCTTGATAAACGGGGATCCTTGAGTATCCGCTTTTATTGATCCGGTCCATAAGCTCATGAAAATCCATCTCTATATCCACGGCTGTGATATCCATGCGGGACTGCATCACCTGTCTTACGGATAAAGTGCTGAAATTTACTATGCCTTTCAAAAAATCCTTTTCCTCAGTGGATGAGGATTCACTCGTCAGTTCTAAAGCTTTATGTAATTCATCCACAGATAGGGAATAACCTCTTTTTTCTATTCGGTTTTCGATCACATCACTGATGGACATTAAAAAAAGTGAAAGTGGCTTGAGTAGTATGTTAAAAAAATTAAGAGATTTTGACATCGTCTTCGCAAAGGAAACTCTTGCTTTATTAGCATATACCTTTGGGACTATTTCTCCAAAAAATACAATAGCAAATGTTACGCCCACGGTTTGGAAAGCTATAACCCATGGTGTGATCTCTGCATCTCCTAATATTGCCCAGGTTATAAATGTAGTGAGTGTAACTATCGCTACATTTATTAAATTGTTTAAGATAAGAATTGTACTTAGGAGTTGTTGCGGCTTTTCTACTAACTTAATAATTCTGATAGATACTTCATCACCATCTTCATTAAGCTGGTTAAGGTCTTCATGTGATAGAGAAAAATAGGCAACCTCTGAACCTGACACTAACGCAGAGAAGATTAACAAAATGATAAAGATTAATATGTTTATCATTAAGGAGCCAGCTGAAGCCTGAACAGCATCAGCTAGCAAAATAATACTCGGATAGGGGTCGTCCATTAATATTTACAATATTTTCTTCAAAATTAACAAAATAAAAATAGATTCGCCATTAATTAGAACGGTAGATCATCATCACTTTCATCCATATCACCGGAATTTGCTGGCATGGAAGCATTGGTGTTCTGAGGTCTGCTCATTGTATTGGGATTGTGGTCTCCATTATTTTGTCCATCAGGTCTGGATCCCAGCATGGTAAAGCTAAGCACACGGATTCTGACTTTTTTACGGTTATTGCCCTGCTCATCCTGCCAAGTATCAGATTTAATTTTGCCTTCCACGAAGATCTGGCTACCCTTTTTTAGGTATTGCTCCGCTATTCTCGCCTGGCCATCCCATAACTCGAGGTCATGCCATTCCGTATTTTCTACCCGATTTCCGTTTCGGTCTTTATAGGCTTCGGTGGTAGCTAGACGTAAATTAGCTACTACTTTATCACCTTCCAAATGTTTCACCTCGGGATCTGCACCTAGATTCCCTACTAAAATTACTTTGTTTACTCCGGCCATTTTGTGTTGGTTTAGATTGTGAATAAAAAGTTTTATTCAATTTAATTATAATTTCTTATCGTTCAAATAGTTCACGATAAGTTTGGGCTTGCCTAGTTCTTCGAACGATTCATTTGAAATAAGCATCCAACCATTCTGCTGTCCCCAACTTTGAAGTTTGTTGAAATTATCTTGGGCTATTTGGACACCTACAAAGGTTGAAAAAATTCTTTGATGTGTCAGTATATGTTTGTAGTTGATTTCAGGTTCGTGTATTATATCTGCTCCTAAACTTTGAAACCCATCGAGATAGCCGGAGTCCTTAAGATTATATTTTTTTAAATCCTCTACTTCTTCCATTGGAAAATCGTGAAGACCTTCCCAGATGTCCTTACCCCCTCTTTTTTTTACAAGAATATACTCTCCACACTTTATATGATAATATATAAAGTTTCGGGTTTTCACTTTCACTTTCTTTTCCTTTACGGGAAGCATACCGATCATTTCTTGTTGTCTGGCATAGCACCCATCACTGAGGGGACAGACACTGCAATCTGGATTTTTTGGAGTGCACTGAAGGGCACCGAATTCCATAATGGCTTGATTAAATTGATCAGGATTATCTACCGGGATCAATTTATTTGCCAAGGTTTCAAAAACCTTTTTGCCTGCTGGGCTTCCTATATCTTCACTTAGTCCAAAATATCTTGCCAGAACCCTGAAAACATTTCCGTCCACTACCGCTACCTTTTCCAGGTAGGCAAAAGAGGCTATGGCTGCGGCGGTATATGACCCTATACCTTTAAGCTTAAGCAGACCTATGTAGCTGTTTGGAAATTTCCCTCCAAATTCGGTTACAACCTGTTTTGCACAGGAATGAAGATTTCTTGCCCGACTATAATAGCCCAGACCCTGCCACATTCTTAGAATATCATCCTCTGAAGCAGCTGCTAAATCATCAACAGTGGGGTATTTTTCGAGAAATTTTACAAAATAAGGTAAACCTTGAGCCACACGTGTTTGCTGAAGAATTATTTCTGACAACCAAATGATGTATGGGTTTTGGGTGTTTCTCCAAGGAAGTTCCCTTTTGTTTTGGGGATACCACTGTAGGAGGACTTGGGTGAAATGCTTGAAATTCAAAACTTTTGAAATTATACTTACGTTGTTTGCGTTAAACAAAAGAAGCTAATTTTTGGCAATTTGTTTTTATATTGAATTGATTGGTATAAATTTGCAGTCCCAAAAATAGTTGGTTAATAGGTTATTAGCTTATTTGATAAATATTAAATTTTAACGAAAGTGACAAAAGCAGAGGTAATTTCAGAAATTGCAGAAAAGACAGGTATAGCTAAGGATGATGTGACTATCACCATCGAACAGTTTTTTAAAACTGTGAAAAATTCTATGGCTGAAGGGGACAATATTTATGTCAGGGGTTTTGGTAGCTTTATCAATAAGAAAAGAGCCAAGAAGATCGCTAGAAATATTTCCAAAAATACAGCTATAGTGATCGATGAGCATTATGTTCCAGCATTTAAGCCGTCTAAAGTTTTTATTGAAAAGATTAAAAACAGTAAGAAAATCAAAGAACTAGCTCCGCAAGAGTAGTTTCTGGAGACATTAAAAATCTAGGGCTATCACTTTCACCCTGTGCTAGCCCTAGATTATTAATTTAAGCTTCCCCTTCAGCATGAAATTCCTTATGGCAGTCAGGCATGAATGGATCGTCACAAACTGGGATTATAATTGAAATGCGAGATTCCATGTGACCTTTGAAAAGAAAATATATGCACATGAAAAAATCGCAGATAATTGTACTCACATTTGGCGTTGTTCTAATAGCAGTTTTGTTTACACTTCCTACAATGGTGGTGGATAATGCAGAAGACAATACTAATTTAGAACAAACTGCAGCGGCAGACCCATCCATGGTCTCGGAAGAAATGCACGATCCAAATGTATCGCCTATTGATAGGTCGAAAATGGCGGAGTTGAGGGGAAGATTAGCTAATGAGGAAAGTAAAGAAAATTTTGCTATCTTTGCAGATTCAATTGGCTCATTGTATGAGGGTTCGGGAAAATACGACAGCGCAGCATATTATTATGAAAGCGCAGCTTCAAAATCCCCTAGCCAACAGCGGTGGGAAAAAGCCGGAAATGCCTATTATGAGGCTTACGGTTTTGCCATGAACGAAGAAAAGATCAATTATCTAGCTGATAAGACTCGTGAAAACCTTAACAAGGTGATCGAATCAAGTCCGGAAAGATTGGATCTTAAAACAAAAGTGGCCATGACCTATGTGTCATCTTCCAATCCTATGCAGGGTATTACTATGCTGAGGAGTATATTGGAAGAGGATCCTAGAAATGAAACAGCCCTATTTAATATGGGAGTGCTGTCCATGCAGTCAGGTCAGTATAAGAGGGCAGCAGAAAGATTTGAAGAGCTGGTAAGTCATCATCCTGAAAATATCCAGGGGCAGTTTTACCTAGCAGTAAGTTACTTTGAATCAAAGCAAAATAATAAAGCAAAAAAACAGTTTGAGTTAGTCAAAAATATGACGCAGGATCCTATGATTCTGAACAGTGTGGATACTTACTTAGATAGAATATAATATCATTGTTACACTCTAAAAAATAAAATTATGCCTTGCGGTAAAAAAAGAAAAAGACATAAGATCGCTACGCACAAGCGTAAGAAGAGACTTAGAAAAAACAGACATAAGAAGAAGTAGTAATACTTCTTCTTTTTGAGTTTTAAATAAAACATTTATCAACACTTTAAAGGAGACACGATTTGAGTACGGAATTATTAATCGATTCTGCTCAAAACGGTAGTCGCATAGCCCTTTTAAAAGACAAAGGCTTGGTGGAGCTTCATACAGAAGCGGATGATTCCAAGTTTAAGGTAGGTGATATTTATCTTGGCACAGTACGCAAAATCGTGAATGGGTTGAATGCAGCCTTTATCGATGTAGGGTATGAAAAAGATGCTTTCTTGCATTATCAGGATTTAGGTCCGCAGGTCAAAAGCCTGAGCAAGTACATCAAAATGGTCAGGAATAATAACTATACCAGTTTTAATTTAAAAGGGTTTGAACAAGAACCTGAAATAGAAAAGCTAGGGAAAATTTCCCAGATCCTTTCTAAAAATAACCAGATTTTAGTTCAGGTTGTAAAAGAGCCGATCTCGACGAAAGGCCCACGACTATCCTGTGAGCTCTCCTTAGCCGGTCGCTACCTGGTGTTGGTTCCTTTCTCTAATTCTGTAAATGTATCCAAAAAGATACGTAGTGCGGATGAAAGAAGAAGGTTAGCCCGTCTCATCACTTCCATCAAACCGGCAAACTTCGGAGTAATTATCCGAACCGTAGCTGAAGGCCAGTCCGTAATAGAACTGGACAAGGATCTGAGAAATCTTCTTACCACATGGGAGGAAGGTATGGCCAAGCTGCCAACAGCTAAAAACAGAGACAAGGTAATAGGAGAAATGGGCATGGCATCCTCTATAATCAGAGACCTGCTCAACGAATCATTCGACGCAATCACGGTGGAGGATGAAGTATCATTTGATCAAATTAGATCTTATATAAGGTCTATAGCCCCTGAAAAGGAAAAAATTGTTAAGCTTTACAACGGAAAAGCTAAGCTCTTTGAAAGTTTTGGAATTGAAAAGCAAATCAAAAGTCTTTTTGGACAATCTGTAAGCCTGCCCCAGGGCGGCTATGTCATCATAGAGCATACAGAGGCCCTGCACGTCATCGATGTGAACAGTGGCAACAAGTCCAATCAAGAAAGTGATCAGGAAAACACAGCATTAAAAACTAACCTGGTCGCTGCCAAAGAAATTGCCAGACAGCTTCGCCTCCGCGATATGGGAGGCATCATCGTAATAGATTTCATAGATATGAAAAAGGCCGACAATAAGAAGGCTGTCTATGAAGCGATGAAAGAAGAAATGAAGGATGACAGGTCCAAAAATACTGTACTTCCACTTACCAAGTTTGGTCTCTTGCAGATCACCCGCCAAAGGGTAAGACCGGAAATGAATATAGTGACCAAAGAAACATGTCCTTCCTGTAATGGCACCGGAAAGATCCAGGCTTCCATATTAGTGGCGGACAAGCTGGAAAAAGACCTTGACTTCATTGCTTCAAACCAAAACAGTTCAAGTATAAAAATAGGCTTGCACCCTTACTTGCATGCATACTTTACGTATGGCATCATATCTAAAAGGGTCAAGTGGTTTTTCAAGTATTTTAAGTGGGTATCATTGATCAGAGATTCTTCACTACCGGTGACGGAGTACAAATTCCTGGATGAAACAGGAGAACCAATAGAAATTGAAGTTAAAAGCGAGCTCGAATAGGGCTCGTTTTTTTGTATCAAGATTTTAGTATCAAGAGGATTGTATGAAGTGAAGAATTTTTAAGTATCTGACTTGATGCTAATATTTAATATATTGGATCTTTTTCTTTCCTTCACTCTCTACCTCCAAAAGCATAGTTGAGCATAATCATAAAGCTTTAGCTTCTTATTCCTTTTTATCCTATCAAACAGCTTTGCCATTTGTGCTCCAGAATAAGGCTTAATATTAAGATTATATTCATAAAATTAGGCTTAGATTAATATGGACAGGAATATATAGATGATCTTTTATAAGTAGCAAGCTGCCTATCGATGATAGTATTAAGTATCTAGTCTTGATACTATTATCTAATATCTAAGATCTTTCATTCTCCTTCACCCTCCATAATCTCCACCAAGGCGTACCCGGACTATCATGATGCTCATAGTGATATCCAAAAAAATAACAGCTAATGAATGCCAAGGTATGATTATTCTTTAATGTTCCTGATCTA
>DATHVH010000184.1:0-20609 GCA_035461405.1 Anditalea sp. | reverse complement strand
AAGGGAAACCACATCGGTATACCCTTCTACCAGATAGCAATTATCCGCCTGCCGAATAGCCTGTTTGGCCTGGTACAATCCGTATAGCACATCACTTTTGTGATACACTTCTGTTTCAGGGGAGTTGATGTATTTGGGCTGCTTTTTATCCTGTGTAAGAATTCTTGCTCCAAATGCGATAGGTTTACCCCCCAGATTATGGATAGTAAATATGACCCTATTCCGGAAGCGATCATATATACGGGATTTTTCCCCATCCTTTTCTAGTACTAAACCAGCTTTTAAGAGGATTTCCTCACTGTGGCCTGCTTTTTTGCCTTCCGTGAGCATATGGTCCCAGCTGTCCATGGCATAGCCAAGGTCAAATTTTTCTATAATCTTTTGGGTAAAGCCTCTTTCCCGGAAATAGCTCATCCCAATAGATTTTCCCTCATCTGACTTTAAGTTTTCTACAAAAAGATTACGGGCAAAATTCAGGGCTATATAGAGGCTTTCACGTTCATTATAAGCTTGTACATCTTCCGGAGTGGAAGCTATATCTTCTTCGATTTCTATCCCGTACTTGCCGGCCAGGTGCCTGATGGCTTCATTGAAGCCTATGCCTTCCACGTCCATGACAAACTGGATAGGGTCACCAGCCTTGCCACAGCCAAAGCATTTATATATCTGTTTGGCAGGGGAAACGGAAAAAGAAGGGGATTTTTCATTATGAAAAGGACAGCAAGCCCAAAGGTTTTGCCCTTTCTTTTTTAAGGGGACATAATCATTCACTACGTCCTCAATATCCGCGCGCTCTTTTACTTTCTCTGTAGTACTTCTGCTTAATCCCATTAATACTTTAAATCTTTGCCAAAGATAAGAAAATTTGATCCCATTTTACGTGAAACTTAATTGCATAATTACAGGTTAGAATGGCGTGTGATACCGGAAAAATATTACAGATTTATTAGCCCATAGTTTTAAAAAGGATTAATTCAAATTAAATTGCGCCCTAATTAGCGACTGCGAATAATGAACATTACCAAAGAAAGAGTATTAATAGCATTATCTACCGTGGAAGATCCCGATCTTAAAAAAGATCTGGTGACCCTTGGGATGATTCAGGATATAGTAATAGAAGGAAATAAAATAAAATTCAGTGTGGTCCTCACCACTCCTGCCTGCCCTCTAAAAGAGCTGATCAAAAACAATTGTGTAGCGGCGTTAGAAAAAGAATTTGGCCAGGTAGAGCTGGATATTTTTATGACCTCTAATGTCACCACTGCCAGAGATAATGCACCTCTTATCCCGCATGTAAAAAATATTATTGCTATAGCCTCAGGTAAAGGTGGTGTAGGCAAATCAACCTGCGCATCTAACCTAGCTGTAGCCCTGGCTAATTCTGGTGCAAAAGTAGGATTGATTGATGCGGATATTTCCGGTCCTTCTATCCCTACCATGTTTAATGTAGAAGCAGAACAACCTGCAGTAAAGCAGGAAAATGGAAAAAACATCATCATACCCATAGAACAATATGGTGTCAAGCTGATGTCAATAGGCTTTCTAACTCCAGCGGATAGTGCGGTAGTGTGGAGAGGACCTATGGCAAGTTCAGCGTTAAAACAATTTATAGGAGATGTAGAGTGGGGAGAGCTGGATTATTTATTGATAGACCTTCCCCCTGGCACCTCAGATATCCACCTGACTATGGTACAGACCATTCCTGTGACCGGTGCAGTGATCGTCACCACTCCTCAGAAAGTAGCCATCGCAGATGCTACCAAAGGGTTGACCATGTTTCAGCAACCTCAAATAAATGTGCCTATATTGGGAGTTATTGAAAATATGGCTTATTTTACTCCCGAAGAATTACCTGATAATAAATATTATCTATTTGGAAAAGAAGGAGGTAAAAAACTTTCCGCTAAATTTAGCGTTCCATTTTTAGGAGAAATACCTATAGTGCAGAGTATCAGGGAAAGTGGGGACAGTGGATATCCCGCTGTATTTAAAGAAGGTGTAACTGCCGAGGCATTTACCGTATTGGCAGAAAATCTTGCCAGACAGGTAGCTATAAGAAATGCAGCAAAAAATAAAACAGAGACAGTACAGGTAAAAGTATAGAGCCATGCAAGCAGAAATGATGTTGAGAATAGAAGATGCTTTGGATAGCATCAGGCCTTATCTGCAAGCAGATGGAGGAAATGTGAAGATAGTGGGGTTAACTGAAGATATGGTGCTACAAATAGAGCTCACTGGTAATTGCGGTTCCTGCCCTATGTCTACTATGACATTGAAAGCAGGTGTAGAAGAAGCTGTAAAAAGAGATATACCTGAAATTAAAAGAGTAGAAGCTGTAAACATTACCCTAGCTTAATTATTTATAATGTATTCTAAATGAAAAGGATAATACTGATTTTAAGGATGAGATTGGTTTTATCCTTTTTCTTTTTGATTCTTTCAAGTCCATTATTTTCCCAGATTATCATCGGAGGAAGCCCTGTTCATCAGCATGATGAAAAATGCGGTGCTGTATATTTAGAACAAAAGCAGGCAGCAGAACTAGGTGTATATGGTACCCCAGAATATTTTGAAAGCTGGATGCTGGGAAGGCTGACGGAGGAAAAACAAAAACCTTCCCTGCGCACAATGCAAGATGTGCGTACCATACCAGTGGTCGTCCATGTAATACATAATGGAACGCCTATAGGTGAAGGAGCCAATATCCCCCTGGCCCAGGTCCAGTCCCAGATTACAACACTTAATGAGGATTTTCGAAGACAAAATGCTGATGCATCCAATACACCGGCTGAATTTCTGCCAGTAGCTGCGGATGCTATGATAGAATTTGTTTTAGCCAGACAAGATCCTGAAGGGCTGCCCACCACAGGGATAAATCGTGTAGTGGGATTTAAGGACATGTATGACCCTTCAGATGCTTCGCTGATATCAAGTCTGGCCCTATGGCCACCGGAAGAATACCTGAATATATGGGTAGTACCTTTAAATCCCCCTTTTATAGGTTATGCTTCATTTCCTGTCGCACCTGATCTACCGGGTCTTAATTTTCAGCCGAGTCTTCGTGAAAGGGATGGTGTTACTATAGATTACCGGTACTTTGGCACTGGAGGAAATACTGTCTCCAATGCTAGAGGCAGAACCCTTACCCATGAAATAGGACATTTTTTCGGTTTGAGACATATATGGGGCGATGCTCAAAATTTAAATGAGGGTTGCGAAGTAGATGATTTCGTCACAGATACACCCAACCAACAAAGACCTACCTCAGGTTGTCCTACGACTCTCCGGAGTACATGTAATTCCAGAGATATGATAGAAAACTACATGGATTATACTGCAGATCCCTGTATGAATCTCTTTACCCTGGGTCAGGTACAAAGAATGAATGTGGTCTTGGCATCCAGTGAAAGGAGAACCACCTTGGTCAATAATAGGGCTACCATATTTCCAGGAGATCTTCCGGATGTGAGTTTAAACCTAACCAGCATCTTGCAGCCGGATGTTTTCTTTTGTGAAAACCCAACTGTCCCACAGATCCAGGTAAGAAACCTGGGTAACAACACTATAAACAGTATTGTAGTAGCAGTAAGAGTAAATGGGACAACTGTTTATAATCAGACTTTATCTGTTTCATTACCTACTGGTGACATTACTGTTTTAAACCTTAATCCGGTTACATTAAATGAGGGAGCCAACAATTTTGAAGTAGAAATCCTGCAGATAAACGGAAATAGCGCTGCTCAAAATGCCTCAGTTAATGTGATTTCAAGTACCCCAACACTTCAGCCCAGCATAGATCTACCCTATCAATACGCCCCGGGTGATTATAATAGTTTGTGGAGAATTATCAATCCTGATAATGGCATAACTTGGGCACCTATTAATCTAACATTAGGTGGAGCACAGCAGGAAGTCATTTTCATTAATAATTTTGAAAACGAAGAATTTGGAGCACTGGACTATTTTGTCTCTCCACAGTTTGATCTTACCAATGTTCCCAATGCCCAGTTGTCTTTTGACATAGCCCATGCTCCGTATAATGAAGATGGATTTGATGACAGATTATGGATAGTAGTAACGACTGACTGCGGCAGTGAAATAAGTTTATTCAATACCATATACCAAAGGGAAGGGTCTGAAATGCAGACATCTCCTCCCATTCGGGACGCTTATTTCCCTGCATCACTAAATGAATTCCGTAAAGAGGTAGTTAATTTAAGTGAATATGCCGGTCAGGGTAATGTCAGGGTAGCTTTTATAGGCATCAATGGATATGGAAATAACATATTCCTAAGAAATATCCGTATCAGCACTACAGAAGAATTTAATTATGCCTTTAGGATCAATAGATTAATTTCCCCATCTCCCATAGTAGATGGATCTCATTCAAACGAAGTATTGGAACTGGAAAATACCGGGAATTTGCCTATAAGCTCGTTTTTGATTACCAGACGGGTAAACAATTCTCAGCCTGTCACATTTGTGGGTCAGGGGAACAATATCCCTCCAGGTGAAACTGTACGGATTAGTCTACCAAGTGCTACACTACAAGAGCGGACCAATAGACTAACTTACTCTATTACTAGGCCAAATTTTGACCAAAATACTGCACAAGCTCCTTCATTAGATCGATTTATAATTAAGAACACTGAGCGTATACCTGCTCCATGGCGAGAGGACTTCAATGAAGGAACCCTAGAACCTTGGCAAATCATCAATCCGGAAAATAACCTGGAGTCATTTAGATTTATCAGTTTGACTTCTTCTGCCGGTCCACAGAGAGCTGTAGAATTAAGCAACATGGTAGCCAATAATAGCTACTGGCTTGGCAGTCCACTATTTGATCTGAGTCGTACGCCTACTGCTAGTGTGCTATTTGATAAAGCCTACAGCCATGAAGGAGGAAATGCCAGATTTAGAGTGCTGCTCAGTACCAACGGAGGAACCAGTTTTGAACATGTACTATTGACCCAAACAGGTGCCGAGATAGCTTCTATAACAGCTACTTCGGGTGTCAATCCTAATAATAGAGAAGATTTTACCAGACAATTTGTAGATCTTACCCCTTTTAGTGGAAGAGGCGCTGAAGATGTGAGATTAGCTTTTGTAGTAGATCAAGTGGATTCTGGTACTAATCCGATATATTTGGATAATTTAGAACTCTTTTTTGCCAATAATCCAGAACCGGTCATACCGAGAGCAGGCTCAGCACTTATATTCCCAAACCCAGCAACTGACGTGTTTAATATAGCATTTAATTTGGAGGAGTTTGAAGATGTGAATATTCAATTTCTCAGCATGTCAGGTAAGTTAATCCATGATGTAGATTATCCTAACACACTGAACCAAACTTATTCTTTCAGTACTCAGGTGCTGTCTAAAGGGGTTTTTATAGTAAAAATAAGAAGTGGGTCAATCAACGAGACACGACGTCTGATTATCAAGTAATATAGAGAGATTAAAAATTTAACATATATTGAGATACTTAGCTGTAAAGTCTAACGTATTATTGAATATTAGGGCAATGGATTATCATAAAATAGATCTAAATTTGCCTTTCATTTAAAATTGAAAAATGAGTACTGCAAAAGAAGCATTTAAAAAAATAGGTTTACATATAGCGCTAATATTTGGGGTCCTGGCTATTCTATTGATTGTATTTTTTAAGGTTTATTTACCTGGAATAACAAATCATGGTGAAACTGTAACCGTTCCTGATTTAGAAGGATATCATTATAATGAACTCCAGACCTATTTATCCAGTAAAGATCTTAAACTGGAAGTAACTCCTGACAGTGGTTTTATGGCAGATGCCAAACCGCTGGCGGTGCTGAAACAACATCCCAAGGCAGGGACAAAGGTAAAAAAAGACAGAAAAATATACATTACCCTAAATGCCCAGAATGCTCCTTTAATAAAGATGCCTAATCTGGTGAATTCCCCGTTGAAAAATGCGCAGGAAATCTTGGCTAATCATGGTCTGGTACGCGGCGATATTATATATGTACCGGATATCGGTATTAATGTGGTATTGGAGCAGAAATATAGAGGAAGATCTGTAAAAGAAGGCTTTGAAATCAGCAAAGGTTCGCAGATTGATCTGGTAGTAGGTGATGGATTGGGTTCCCAATCTCTCCAAATACCTGATCTTATTGGCATGGATGAAACAGATGGAGAATTCCTGATCATAGGTTCAGGTCTCAGAATGGGACGTATTTCCTTTGTCAAAACAGATACGGTACCTAAAGGTACTATTATACAACAGACACCACCTCCAGGTATAAATGCCAAAACAGGTGAAATCATAGATATCTGGATTTCAGAAATGGGTGAATATAATTTTTAAATGAATAAAATTGGTAACATAAGGATCTGGATCGGCTGTGTATTTATTTTCTTTTATTCAGAAAATATTAACGCACAGTTCAGTCAGTTACCAGTAGCTCATCCAACTACTTCCAAAAACCACATAGCAGGAGAAAATCTAAGGGCACAAGAAGAAAAACTTACGCTTCCATTTTGGGATGACTTTTCCAGTGGGGAAATTTCCATAGGCAAATGGGAAAGTTTGGGAACCACACATTCATTCACAGTGGGAATTAATCCACCTTCCATTGGCTCTGTATTACTCGATGGTGTGGACGAAACGGGAAATCCATATTCTACCATAATCAGAGAACGCGGAGAAGGAGACCAACTGATATCCTTACCTTTTGATCTATCCAACCTTTCTGAACAGGAGATCAATTCCCTATACTTAAGCTTTTTTTGGCAAGCAGGAGGAAAATCCGAGTTTCCGGATGCTGATGATTTCCTTGAATTATATTTTATGGATTCACTCGGAAATTGGGATATGGTTTGGGATATGCAAGGCGGTGACCAGACCAAGCGGGAAGTATTTACCCAGTCACTGGTAAGGGTTCCGGAAGAATATGCCCATGCTGATTTTAAATTTAAGTTTTCAAATAGAGGAAGGCTCTCTGGACCATTTGATGGTTGGATCCTGGATTATATATTCTTGAATTCCGGTAGAACGACTACCAGCACCTTTTATGAAGATCGCACACTTACCCAACTGCCCAATAGTCCACTGGGAAAATACAGCGCCATTCCCCTATTTGAATTGCAAAGAAATGCTGAAGCCTATAACGATAATATCCAAAGCCAGTTCAACAATTTGTCTAACCGCTTTCGGGCGATGGAATATAGTATACAACTCCGAAACAGTAATACAGGTACGGTAATCAATCCCTTAAATACCAATACCCCATTTAATCCAGTACCGCTTGCAAGAGAAAGACGTGATTTTGGCAGCAACCCAATGTCTCCCCTTTCTCCTAATCAGACTGAAGAGTTTGACTTAGAAACGCTTATTTACATTACTTCAGGAGATAGATATTTGATCAATAGTATACAACAGCAGGACACTACTTATTTCACTGAAGTAGATTTCAGAGTAAATGATACGATAAGAAGCTTTACTCCCATAAGGGATTACCTTGCCTATGATAATAACAGTCTGGACTATTCTGCGGGTATCAATCAAAGGGCAGGAATGTTAGCGGTGAGGTATTCAATCGAAGAGGAAGCATTTATCAATGGATTAAGCATAAACTTTAGCAACTTTGCCCAGGTAAACAAACCCATTGAGCTTTTGGTCTGGAATAATCTTAATGCTGAGCCTATTTTCAGCAGAGAACTTGGTATCCCTACAAAAGAAAGCATAAGAGAATTTAGTTATTTTCCTTTAGATACCTTGTTAAGGGTTTCAGGAGATTTCTATGTTGGGTTCAGGCAATTTACCAATGATTTTATCCATGTTGGCCTGGACAAATCTAATGACAACGGAAGTGAGATATTCTTTAATGTCATCGGCGAATGGGAGCAAAATATAACCGTAGCTGGTTCTCTGATGGTCAGACCCCACTTGACCGTAGAGAGACCAGCTGAAAATAGAGTGGAAGATATACCTGTAGGCATTCGAGCGTATCCCAATCCAGTCACTGACAGGCTTTATCTAGAGGGAGAAATGGAAGATGTAATAGTCTTCGATACTTTTGGCAGGCAAATTAATATACCTATGGAGTCGTATGAAGACGGGAAAATTCTTAATTTTATGGGAAGCAATAAAGGAATCTATATGATCCGTGCTTATAAAAATGAAAAATCAACTTCAATAAGAGTTTTAGTAAAATAACCATGGAAGATATTACAGCAAAAGAACTGAAAGAAAGACTAGATAATAAGGAAGACTTCACTTTTATAGATGTAAGGGAAGAATGGGAATATGAAGAGGACAATTTAGGAGCTATAAACATCCCACTAGGACAGCTTCCCCATCAGTTGGACCAAATAGATAAATATAAACATCAAGAAATAGTGGTACACTGTAGATCCGGAGCCCGCAGTGGTAATGCAAAGAAATTTTTGGAGACCAAAGGATACGACAAAGTCAGAAATGCCCTAGGGGGTATTTTGGCTTATAGGGCTTTGGAACAGGAGTAAATATCAAAAGAGGCTTTCCGGGAGGAAGGCTTTTTTTTGTGCTTTGTTTTCATTATCTACAAAATAAAAGGCAACTTTTATGTACAGATTTTCATCGGACTTTTGACATCCTATATCCAACAATTCATTCCGGTATCTCAATAATGAATGGCTGAGGAGTAAAGCACAATATGAATATAAGTACAGCTATCCAACCTATGATTTTTTGATTTTGGCTCAACGGCCTACCATCTTTAACAGGAGGATGCTCTATACCTAATATCCTCCCAAGTAAAAAAGCAAAGAAAAGCCACCCGCTATACCCCTCTAATCCCGGATATAAGAAAACTAAACCATATTGACCGGCTACTATCAGAAGCACTATCATCCAGCGGGTCTGTTCTGTCATACTAGTTTTCCGAAAACAGATATACATAAACCCAATATATAGAGGCAATGCAAACATCAGGTAACTGGAATCTTCATAGGGGGTCACCATACCCAAACCTGCATAAAATATAAAGGCAATATAAGCAACTAAGGTAATCCATTGGTGGTGCTTAGGAAACAGTCCAAAGACTACATGTCCACCATCTAATTGTCCTATAGGTAAAAGATTTAAAGCTGTAAAGAATAGTGTTAAAAAACCTGCAAACAGATAAGGGTAATGCATGACCTCATTCATCGGAGGCATGGCTTCTGGATCAGCCAATGTTTTCTCCATAATATAAAACAGCAAATTATATCCAAATGATAGATCCAGTAACTCACCTTGTGATTCAGCGTCATCAAGAGGTTCCTGCAGGTATTCAGGATGTATCTCATATATGTAGCTTGGATCAGGCAGATGGGTAAACCCATAAGCAAGTAGAGCCAAAGCAACAACAAACCCCGCAATAGGTCCAGCTACACCTATATCAAAGAATTTCTTTCTGCTAGGTATTCTACTTTCGATCTTGATGACAGCACCAAAGGTACCTATAGATGGAGCTCCGATAAAGCCTAGCCACCCAGGTATAAAATACGGAAGGGAAGATTTAACTTTATGGTATATGGATGTGAAGAGATGCCCAAGCTCATGAATCAATAAAATTCCTATAAACGGCACAGAAAAATGCATGGATTTTAGAAAGTACTCCCAGGTAAGCGGTGACTCCGAGGAAAGGACTGATCGGCCATAAATCCATTCGCCTCCCGCTAAAGTAGTAGCTATTAAAGTTAATATAAATAAAAGAGTGTGTTTTAGGTATTGTTTTTTACTATACATTCGAAAAGAATTCCACTAATGCTTTCGGGTGATCAATATGGTATGTCTGCAGTCCTGCCTTATCCGCAGTAGTCAAATTAGCTTCTAGGTCATCGAAAAACAAACAGCTGTCTGGAGTCGCTCCCAATTGTTTGACCATCTCCTCATAAATTGCAGGATCCGGTTTTTTAAAGCCCATTTCAAAACTCAGGAAAAGCCTGTCGAAGATAGGTGAAAATGTCTGCAAGCCACAATCTCTAAGTAAAATTTCTTCCACTTTTTTATAATGGATTGAGTTAGTATTACTCAACATACAAATGGTATAATGGTTTTTTAATTCTTTTAGAAGATCAATCCTTTCTTGAGGAATGTGAAGCAGTAGGGCATTCCAAATTGAATCAATTTTTTCATCAGGCCAATCTTTTTTAAAATCTTTGCGAACCTGATTTCTGAATGCAACTTCATCTACCAAGCCTGTTTCGAAGTTAGCGTGTATTTCAGAAGCAAAAAAATTCTCTGCTAGATGAAATTCTTCTTCTGAAAGCTCATTTTTTAACTCTTTGATCGTTAATGGAATATCTATGTCTATAATCACATTTCCTAAGTCGAAGATTAAAAAATCAATATTTTCTAATTTTTTCATGCGCGAATTTGTTGGTATTTTGAAATCAAATATGTAACATTGCAGTCCCAAAAGCAAGGTAATAGATCATCTTGTTTGGAGCAATAAGCTTTCCCAAAGGGTATTGAGAGGATAAAGTTTCTCAAATAGATAAAAAGTAAGTAAATTAAAATAACTTAGCAGTCCCAGATTTATTTAGGAAAAGTTAAGTGTTATCATAAAAACAGTTCGGGCCTATAGCTCAGTTGGTTAGAGCTTCTGACTCATAATCAGGAGGTCCCTGGTTCGAGCCCAGGTGGGCCCACAAGCCGCTTAGATTTCTAAGCGGCTTTTTTTTTCCTTTCTAAATTTTTGAGGATATATAAGGGCTTTTGTAATTGTCACTTTCTTTCAAAAAAATTTTAAAAGGAATATAAAGATTATTTCATAATACGAAGATGAATATCAGAAATTGAAACAATACCATATATACCCATAATTGAATCAAATTATTTCGGCTCCACAAGTCAATTTTTTTGACTAAATTGCAACTTGGAATACACCCTATCCAGATGCAATCACTCGTAGAAAACCCTATTTTAAAGAGAAATAATATCAAAATCCTAGGCAATGGCACCACTCCAATGCTCTTTGCCCACGGCTTTGGCTGTGACCAGAATATGTGGAGATATGTTTATACGGCATTTGAAGATGACTATAAAATAATACTTTTTGATCATGTCGGCGCGGGACAGTCAGATGCTAATGCCTTCTCTGAGGAAAAATACAGTTCACTTGAGGGTTATGCTTTGGATGTTGTCGAAATCATCCAGGAACTGGATTTGGAGAACGTCATTTTCGTTGGTCATTCGGTTAGTGCTATGATCGGGGTACTTGCGGCAGGACTGGAACCCGAGAGATTTCAGCAATTGATTTTGATCGGCCCATCTCCAAGGTACATAAATGATTTTGAATATACCGGTGGTTTTTCTGAAGAAGATATCCTGGAGTTGCTTGAGACTATGGATGGAAATTACCTGGGTTGGTCCTCTCAGACTGCTCCAATGATCATGGGCAATGCTGACAAACCGGAACTTGGTGAGGAGCTGACCAACAGTTTCTGCCGGACAAACCCAGAAATCGCCAAAAATTTTGCTCGCGTAACTTTCTTGTCGGACAATAGAGCAGACCTAAAAAAAGTAAAAACTCCATCTTTAATCTTACAGTGTTCGGATGATATCATAGCTCCCCTAGAAGTAGGTAAATATGTTCATCAAAATCTTCAAAATAGTACTTTTAACTTAATGGAAGCTACCGGCCACTGCCCTAATTTGAGTGCTCCGGATGAAACAATTTTATTTATTAAAAATTATTTAAATATAAACAAAATAAAATTTTGAAATACCTGTTTTAGAAGTACGAATAAATTATTTGTCGCCCAGCTTTTATTACTCGATTATAGAAATTTTTACCTGAATGTCTACTTTGTTTACATTATCTTTTCGCAAAACTTTAGTTTCTATTGGTATAGCAACCTTAGTAATGAATGGATGCGTGGAAACTGTTCCTGGATCCCAGGAGGTTTCTTTGTCGACTACTATAGTTCCTACTACTTACATTCCTTCATTATTGCACCCCTTAGGAGATGAATTGGAGGAAAGCTCTGGTTTGGCATACTTTGGGGAAAAGGTTTGGACAGTGAATGACAGCGGCAATGAAAATATAGTATATCAAATCAACCTACAAACCGGTAAGGCTGAAAAAAAAGTTAAAGTTATCAATGCAGAAAATATAGATTGGGAAAGTCTAGCTCAAAGCGAAACTCATTTATTTATAGGTGATTTTGGAAACAATGCAGGAAATCGAACTGATCTAGTAGTGCTGAAAATATTAAAGGAAGATCTTTTATCCAAGACTGAAGTCACTGCAGAAAAAATATTCTTCTCCTATCCCGAACAGGCAAATTTTGAAGAACGCATGAATGGTCATAATTATGATTGTGAAGCTTTCTTTTATTCAAATGGTGTTCTGCACCTTTTTACCAAAAATTGGGAAAATAATCAAACCGACTATTATATATTAGAGCCAAATCCCGGCACGGTAGAAGCCAATCATCAAAGTTCTTTTGATTCAGATGGGCTTATTACGGGCGCAGATATAAATACTTCTACGGGAGATATTGTACTTATTGGTTATGAAAACAAAGGGATTTTTTCCCAGAGTTTCATATGGTTGTTGTCTGGTTATCCTCCCCATGATCCGTTTGGCGGAATTAATTCTAAGATTATGTTGGGAAGCCCTGCAGATTTAGGTCAAACAGAAGCTGTTTTTATCAAAAAAGATAATTCGGGATATATTACTTCAGAGGCTATCAAAGCTGGGGAAACCCATATTACAGGAAAAATTTTCTCTTTTGATTTTAACGGCTTTTTCTGATTGTAATAAAATGCTACTGAGGTGCGCTATCTTCTTTGACAGCATTTTTCTCCCAAAGTAGAGTTCCATCGGTCCCTTCTATTTTAATACCTAGAAATTTCTCTCTATTATTAAAAAACCCTCCATTTTGGGGTGACCTGCCCAATAAAAGCCTACCATCTTCAGAAGCTATCTGAAGCCCCTTGGTACCATCTTCCAGGACGAACAAATGAAGTGCCTCCCCTACCTTAGGATCATCCATTCCAAAAACTACCCTATATTCACCTTCTTCCGTCTTTGACACTCCCAAGCCTCCCCGCTCAAATCCTCTGTCGTCATTAAAAGTAAATCCAGCAGCATCGACTATGCGCTGGCCGGTATTAGGATCGGGCATTTTTTCACCCAGAATAAGTTTATCAAAACCCTCTTCGTTCAAAAATAGTATACCTTCTACGCCATGGTAGAGGTTTTTATTGTAGTTATCCATATAACTTTCTCCTCCCATATTAGCTGCCCATTCTTTCTTAACTTTTTCTAGGTTGGTTCGTACTCTTTGTTTTGATGAAGGAATGGGCGCACCTATCAAAATCCTATCTCTTCCCTGCGCATCTGTGATCACCAATCCTTGGGTTCGAATCACATCAGGTGTCTTATGGGTTAAGCCAAGGGTAAGAATAGCTGCCATTACAATAGTACTGCCAATGGCATATACCTTAAGCCAATAAAGCTGCTTTAGAACAGAGAGTTGTACTTGGTCCATACTAGGTCTTTAATGTATAGATTAAATATTAGACCAATAGGTTGCTTCATTTAAATAAAAAACTGATTGAAATATTGATACTATATAGTTTTATAAGCTTGTCTAAACGCACCATATGGATGTTAAACATTATTCCGTTCTCAGTGACGAATTTTATTATTCCCTCACTATAATCACATATGACCCCAAACTATTTATTATAGTTAATTATTTAGAAGGAGGAACAACTTCAAACCCTTGTTTTTTCATGACATTTAACATATCATACCAGTAGTGTAATCTGGAAATTTTACCGTTTACAATTAATGCAGCAATATGATAGGGAACCTGTATTGTAGCATTGTTTTCTTTTCCCTTTAAGGTATTGGTACCCCATGCCAAAATCCACTCTCCTTCATTCCAGTTGTTAGTGACTTTGACAGGTAAATATAGTTCTCTTGAAAGGTTGTGGTTAAAACGATTAGTACTATTAGTGTAATACTCTTTATGTTGAGCCCTAGTTAAAGAATCAAGGCCTCCACCTAAACCATAAACCATGACATTGTCCGAAAGCTGAGCATCCATTGTAGTTACATCTCCTCCCTGAAGTGCTTTAACATAGTTTTGTACCACTTCCATAGCCCTGGAAGCATTTTGAAATTCCAAAGTAACTTGTGGCTCTTGGGCCTTTAATATCATGGGCATCAGCATGAGAAATACAAATGCCAATATTGTGTTAAAAGTTTTCATAATATAAGAGATTAATTTAAAGTATTTATTTCGACCTCAACTTCCTTAATAATCACTACATTTAAAATCATCCAAGGACGAATAGAAGGAATTAATACCCCAGCGATATTATTAACTTTCCGAAAAAAATTATTGCATGAATTTATCTTTTTACAATGATGACTTCATTGCTGAAAAAAATTATTTTTGGTATTTCTGAGTTTGGATGGATTTTTTGATTTTTGCTATGATGAGGGACAAGTTTTCTATTATCAAAGCTTAAATAATTTTTCAAATGAAAGGTTTTCCCTTCAAATAATTTCAACCATTTGCGGGATAACCCCGATTCCTTGAATTTTTTGATATCCCTCAACGTTTACATTTACTGTTTTTGAGTCGTCAGCCCCTCCATTCAGGTAATCAATGGCGTCTTTTCCCATGACTGTCCCGGATAACTCCTTTAAGTCAAAGACATTTTCAAAGACCAGTATTTCCCTTATTTGTTCCCAGTTTGTTTGGCATCCCGAAAGTGATACCATGGGTAATTCCAAAACCAATCCACGCCATAAACTTGCGTCGCTGAATGTCAGTCTGTAGATATGAATCCATATTGTCCATATTGGTTTTTTTTTAAAAGAAATATTTGATTATAAGCCCCTCTTACCCCCTACTGAATTTACCTCTCAGGTGCCGGCTTTATGATGAATACTTATTCAAAGGAATACTGACAGGTTTAAATGCTATTCCCAAATCCTTTATTGCCAAAGCAGAACTATAGACGATTTCAGGCTTGCCTATTGGAGGTTGATTGTTGAGCATCAATGTCACATCCGAGACCCTATAACTTTCACCTGAAATAAGATAGTTTTTTCCATGTATATTTTTGGTTATTGCCGCTTTGTAAATTGCTTCAGCAACATCTTCTACATCCACTAATGCCCATAATACATCCACGTCGTATATCATTTGAATGAAGGGGTTGGGGGCAATTTTATTTTTAAACAGAAATTGTATACCTGTTGAGGTGGAATCCTGTCTGTTTGACAGAGATTTTCCCATTACACCCGTCGGTGAAACAGAAGTAATTTCAAAACTTAGATCAGGGTGGTCTGCGATGAATTTATTGACCGCCTGATTGGCGATAAACTTTGCTTGGGCATAAGGAATGCCTTCTTCGCTCATAAATGGCGCATCATTTTCAGTGATTTGATCCCCTTCAGTTTTTCCTTCAGGTAAAAATGGGAAGCTTGTGTTGTAAGCTGCCACGGATGCAATGAATACAACTTTTTCTATCCCGGGAGTTTTGAGAACTGCTTCCAAGAAGTTTTCGGTTCCCTTGATTGTCGGGTCAAACAGTTCTTCCTGAAGGTCTTTCACATCCAATTGAAACGGTGTTCCCCCGTGAATTACTATTTCACAGTCTTTCAGAAAATCCATCAGCTCCTGTTTGTTTTGAACGTCCAATTGAGCGATTTCCAGGTTCTCGGCATTTTTGAGGCTGAGCAGATGTTCATACTTTTCTTTTTTGGAAAGGTCTATGGTAGATACTTTTACCTTGTATCCTTCATTTAAGAACTTTTGGGTGTTATAGCTTCCAATAAAGCCGGAACCCCCGATGATGCCTACTTTTTTCATGATTAATTACTTTGTTTTTGATGCCAAATTGGTTCGGTCATTGGTTTTCCCGTTTTTATTCTTGTCAGTTATTTGTCTATTCTTTTGGGTTGCTGCTATGGATTCCTCCACCATATCAGTTTCGCATTCATTTTAATTAAAATTGCCCTCATCGACGTCTTTAATAAATTTTATCAATCCAGAGAAATAGCCTTCAGCATCATCGTATTGGGATATATGACTTCCATTTGTAGTGACGCTTCGGCCTTTTTGCACTTGGGTGCTCATCCACTCCATATATTTGGAATCCATGGTATCGTATTTGCCCCCCAACATTAAGGTTGGTATTTTTAATTCTCCGAGCCTTGCAGATACATCCCAACCCTTCAAGCTGGCATTCCCTGTTATTCCAAATTCGCTATATCCTTGCATATAGATGTAAATATTTGGATTGAGATGCTTAAAAGTCCTGTTAATGAATTCAGGCCATTCTTCTAAAGGTTTTCTCAGGACGTGCCGGGTGTAATAGTGTTGTTGGACCAATTCAGCATACCGGGGATTACCGAAATCTTCATTAGCCTCAAACTCTTTGATTTCCTTGAAAACATCGGCAGGCAATTGCGGTCCTAATACCTCCGATGCATATTTTTCGTATTCAGGAAGGCTTGCCACCATGTTTGAAATAATTAAACCTTTCAAATTATCCTGGTATTTAAGCGCATATTCCATGGCCAGAATACCGCCCCAAGATTGCCCTAACAGATAAAAGTTGTCATTGGTAAGATTCAGAGCTTTGCGCACTTGTTCCACCTCTTCCACGAAATGTTCGATGGTCCATAGCGAAGAATCGTTGGGTTGATCGCTGTAGTAACTTTCGAGTTGATCATAATAAATGTATTCTATTTGCTCATAGGGAAGGAAACCATCGAAGTTTTCAAAAATCTCGTGAGTAGCACCCGGGCCACCATGAAGCAACAATAGACGCATTTTGGGATTGTTCCCCATGCGTTTGGTCCAGACATGGAAAGTGCCTTTTGGTGTTTCAATAGGAATCATTTTGATACCCCCGGTAATTTGATCTTCGCTGTTGGAATAATCTAAATAGCTGCTTGATTGAGCATTCGTGATTTCCTTTTCCTGATTACTTGTACAACTCGAAATCAATAATATGATCAGTAAGGGTGTTGTTAAAAGTTTCATAATTTTTTATTTTGGAATAAAAAAATCGTTAAACATCTGTCATTGTCCTAAAATCTAAATAATATAAAGATGCTATTTCCAAGGTTTTGGACGAAATGGGTTAAATTCTTTACCAATGACCTGAATTTCTTTCCTGACGAAAATGTATGAGAAGAAAGATTTATAAGGATCCCTCCAATTTTTCCATATATGAAAATTTGTTTACCCTAATATTTATTTACACAATTTAAAAATTGTAACTCCAACTAATCAAGTGGATAACATCCAACATTGCTAAAGAGTAGTGACGGACATCAGATAGCTATTACTCATATAAATTTTAGGCGTGTAGATTTCTTTATTTACACTTTCTCAACTTCTACTTTTGCTTCTTGAATAGCAGCACCTCTAACCATATCCGTAAGCAAGTGGTTTGTCAAAGCATTGGCAGAAGATCCTCCTTTTAATAGTGAAGGCCAAAATCCTTGGGGCATGCAAACTACTCCTTGCTTTACTTTATTGCTAATGCGTGCTGTTATGAACACCCTACCCCTTTGGTTAAACACTTTGAGCTCATCGCCATCAGCAATTTGGCGCATGGCAGCATCTTTCGGATTGACTTCCAAATAAAATTTTCCCTCTTTTTCAAGGGGTGGAGAGGGCTTTTCAATCGGCTTAAAAGAAGATGCTATCACCCTGACTGCCTTACCCATAAAGGCCCACTCGTTATCCTGGACATTATTAGTTACAGGATCCAAGCTTCTCAAATAAGAGACCACTGCAATGAGGTCTTCATCAGCCATATCCCAGAATGGCATCAGCACGGATAGAGTAGCCGTTCCATCCGGCTTGTCCGCATGGCGCATCATCCTAAACAATTGTCCATCAGAATACCTACCTATTCCCGTGGTGGGGTCAGGCGTTAAATTTTTTGCATACATCACTCCCAATGGTGGAAATGGAAACTCCACTCCTCCCATAAGAGGAATGTTCTCTCCAGCATCGGCAGCTATAAATTCCTTGACACTCGATACATGACAATTAGAACAGTGGGAGGGGCCAAGTACAAGGTATTTCCCTCTTTCAATAACATCTGGATCTGAGCTTACCTGAAGATCCGGGTAAGGAATATTATATTTTCTGTCCCATTCATCTGGACGAAAATAAAAAAACCTCCTAGTATTATAATGAAGAGGGTTAGTACTCCTAATATTATTTTCTTAAACATATTGATAAAAATAAAATATGGTCAGAGATCAATACATATGTTCTAATCATCATTTATACATGAATATGAAGCACTTGAAGTGAAATGATATTTATTATTTAGATCTCGAATGGGCTTCACTTACCTAAAGCATCATGCAATTTTTTGGTGTCTACATACTGTTGAAAGGCAACCACTTTACCGTCTTTAAGTGTCCACAAATGCGCTGCTTGCGCATTATAGCTCTTTCCACTCTTGTATTTGGCATCATAGCGTAAGGTTGCCAATACCTTGTCATCATGCATTTCGTGAAGCTCAATATCCTTCAAGTTGAAATATTCATGATCCTCTCCTATGCGGGCAAATATGCCATTCAATACTGCTTCCGGTCCATTATAAGGATTGCCATCGGCATAAGCATTGCCTTCGGCTTCATTCCAAACAACTTTCGAATCCAGTCCGCCAAGAACTGTAGGTATGTCGCCAACTGCAAAAGCTTTATACAGTCCTTCTATAATGGTCTTGTTTTGAGTTGCAGTACTGAGATTGTCTTTAAGTGTTTCCATAATAAGTATTATTTTTAAAAGGTATTGTTTTATTTATTCCTCTTGGTCCATTTGTATCAAGGCTAGGCTTTTTGGATTAAAACATACCTACCTTGATTCCAAATTGCTTTATTAAGCTCACAATTTCACCTCGGATGCCATAATTATTGGTTCCAGTACTGTATGGCGCTCTTTGACGGGCTGGATCTTTGGATCGTTGATGATTTCTCCTAATTTTTCGATATCATCCGTATCGACAACCAGTAAAATCGAGTTTGGATCATCCATATCCTGAAAAGTTCTGAACCCATTGGTTGCGGGGCCAAATAACCTTACCCGATCCTCATGACCTTTTAGCCAAGCATCGATATCACCTACTTTGTGTCTAATTACATAAGTCGCCATTGTATTATCTTTACAGATTTTGCCTACTCTGCACAGTTTTCGGCTTCCCCGTTTTCATATTCTATAATAATTATCATCCAATCAAGAAATATCAATTTGGTTTACTATAATTTTTATAGAATCATACAGAATTTAATTACTTATTTGGCCTGCTGATGTCTTTATCCAGCTTATAAAAATAATTCCATGTTTTTTCGAGGGATGAGCGAAAAGCTGCCTGAAGCTCATCCCTTTTCTCCTTACCTGCACTTTTTTCAATCGTTTCCCAAACACTCTCTTGTTCGATGTCCATGGCGGCATAATTATTATAAGGTATTGCAAGGTGATAATTTGATCCATCTGGACCTGCCGTTTCCGAATTATACCAAAAACCGAGGGGCTCTATATTTGAATTTTTACGGATCTCTACCACCTCATTGACCACCTCCATCATTTTGTGGCCGTTTTCAGAGTTTGTTTTAAAGAATGTAACTCTGATAATTTCTTCGGTCAATGGACTTCCCTTACTGATCCCTGGGAGTAAACGCGTGAGATGGTTTGTGGCTTTTTCGATATGGGGATTGATTAACGTTCGGGTAAGATTCTGGCATTCTTTACCTGATTCATCAGATTTGTCCATTTCGGCCCAATTTGCTATGCTCGAAGCTAGAACATACACATTTCCTTCGCCTTGCTGTCTGTGCCACAGCCTCCATGTCCAATCCCCTTCGTTTTCGAGGTAACAGGCTTTCCATGCTTTTACACCTTCTCTAAATTGCTCATTATGACCGGATTTTATCGTGAATTCAGTGATCGATACAAGTTGTCCCAAAGGCTCCTGCTGAGCTACGGATTGCTGGATTGATACGAGAAAAAATAAGGCACATAGCCCAACTTTATCTAAGTGTGGGAAGAATTTTTTCATAATAACTGTGAGGTTTATGTTAAAAGTTTTCACCATTTTATGATAAGGTGATCATGATAACTTGAAGGCTGAAAACACTCTATGCTAGTCACTAAATGATTAGATTTTGTGCACTTCCAATTCTATCTCAATCAGGAATTCAGGCAAGGCCAAGCCTGTGACTTCAAGCCATGACCCTGTTGGAAAATGCTTGGTATAAATGGAATTTCTGTAAGCAGCATGTTCCAAATATGCAGGCATATCTGTAGTAAATACATTCTCTACTATAACATCGTCAAAGGTGCAGTCATAATACTTTAATACTTTGTCCAGATCGGAATAGCAATTTTTCATTTGTTGGAGAAAATCCCCCACAGCAGTAGGTTCACCATTATCATCCATACTGACTGCACCGGATACTTTAATACTCGCCCCAATCTTTACGGCATGCGAATATCCGTATGCTTTTTCGACTTCAGGCCTTAGACTGAAGAATTCGGGTATTTCTGAATGCATAAATCTTTATTTGTGAAGTTATTTTTTTTTAAAAAGAAGTGATTTT
>DATHVH010000183.1:0-1909 GCA_035461405.1 Anditalea sp. | reverse complement strand
CTTCAACTTCCACTTCGCCTTCCGCCCTGACTTTATCATCCCCGTATTCTTCCATCAGCTTTTGTCTTTGAACGGTACGTCCATTACTACAATTACGAACACATTAAACAAAAATTGGCTGCATAACTAAAACTCTAACTTTAAGGGGTCACTACCGCCTCTTCTCTCTCTTTGTATACTCTCAACTTCTGATAATCCCTCATATGTAAACTAGTATAGTTTGTTAGGAATATCATTCCATTGAAATATCAAAATTGGCAATCAATATTTCCATTTTTTATTTTTTAACTGTAAGGCTATGGTAATATAAGGATAAAAGTAAAAGAAGGTTTTCATTTGGAACTTTTCACAGAAAAATTGATCATGATTGCCCTATTTGTCTTGATCATCCATTCTATTGAAACACTGGCCTATGCCGTTCGCTTATCAGGCGTAAGAGTACGCCTGCTGGCCTCTGCTCTCTCCTTGTTCAATGTCATGGTCATGGTTTCCCGTTTGGCAAATATGATGCAGCAACCCTTTACTGGAAGTTTAATTGACTCTGCTCCAGAGACGAATACATTTGAATTCGTCGAGGCACAATACCGGATAATCATCGGTTCTTCTACTGTGGGAACTATAATAGGGATTCTTTTGCTCCCGACTTTCATCTCTATATTTTCACGTGCTATCATTCATCTTTCAGCCGAAAGAGGATCTATACCCGGACTCGTCAAAAAAGGAATGAATATTAGTTATATTAGAAGAGGAATCGGTCACATTCATCTGCCAAAACTGTCTTATTTAAAAGGTGTCCGTTTAAAAGATATTCCGGTCCAGTTATTTTTTATCAATATGATCATTACCGCTGTTTACACAATTGGCGTTCTTTCTGCGCTATATGCAGCCATCATTGTTCCAGAAAGAGCTGCTACAGCTATCATGGCTTCTGGTCTAATCAATGGACTGGCCACCATCCTTCTAATTGTTTTTGTCGATCCGAAAATCTCAGTGTTAGCCGATGATGTCCTCAATCGACGCGGCAGTTACTTAAATCTTAAAAGCATCGCTGTAATGATGATCGCATCCCGATTACTGGGTACCATACTTGCTCAATTATTCTTTTTACCTGGTGCAAGGTACATTGCCTGGTTCACGAAATTTATTGTCTAAAGCTAATAAAACTTAGCATGGTTTAAATTTCGCCTGCTAAAAGAAGGAAGGCTAGGTGACATTTACATGTCCCCCAGCCTTCCTTCTTTTATTTTCTTAACTATCATCTGATCCCTTTGGATTTGTTTCAATCGTTTCAAAAATCCTTGAAAACATTTCCTTTATATTCTCTTCATTTACTTCGTCATTGTATAACCCATAATTCCATGTTTTTTGTTCTTCTTTACTGATTGCTAGGAACCCATTGGCGTAGTATTTAGTATGAGGCATCTCTCTAGCATCTTCATACGCTAATTCTGCATCAATAAAGGGGTATGCTCCTCTATTAGATTCAATGAAAAAGAATGGAATATGTGAATCCAGATAAGTAGATGCATATTGACTTTCAGCGGCTTTTGAAAAGCTTTCTTTTGTTACGAAGACCGCATCATACTTTCTCAATTCTTCTGTAGTAAATTCCTCGAACGAAATTTCTTGAAGATTCACTTGCTCCTCTTCAATTTTTGGCTCAGTGCCCAGTACAGCGATACTTAAGTTCTTACCTTCATAGAGTTCGAAATCTGGTTTTGATGAACAGCCTACGGTTAAAAGCATTAAACTCAATAAAAGAAATAACTTTACTAATAATTTATATTTCCCCAAATTAATCCCCCTTATATAATCCTCATGTGCGAGAAATGGAAAACCAGTTGATCAGGCTAATCATATAAACAAAAATCTAAAAAACAGATTAACAGACTTAGATAAATCGGTCCAA
>DATHVH010000182.1:0-4385 GCA_035461405.1 Anditalea sp. | reverse complement strand
TTAAACAATAAAAGAGACCTTAATTTGGAATACTATTAGGCAATCTTTTTTGCGATGATTCTCGGGGGATCAATCCTGCTTTCAGCATAACCTGCTTTACTTCTTTTTCACTTGTGGATTCTATTTCATTTAACAATAATTTAAAAGCTTCCTGCCCTATTTCGAATGTTGGGTGGGTAATGGCTGTAAGGTTAGGTTCAACAACTGTGGCATGAAACTCATCGGAAAATCCTACCAGTGCGATATCTGTGGGCACCTTTAATCCTTTTTTCTTAATTTCTTTCATAGCTGAAAAAATGACGGTGTCATTGACTCCAAAAATAGCATCAGGCAATGGATCTAAGGATAAGAGTTCCTTAGTAACCTCTGCTGATTCACTAATGCTCAAATTACAATGTTTCATCCACTCTGGATGAAATGATATGCCGCATTCCTGTAGTGCTTCTTTATATCCAATAATGCGTTCATTTGTAATATTTAAATTTTCAGGTCCGGCTATATGCGAAATTTTGCGATATCCATTATCTATTATCACAGATGAAAATTCATCCGTCCTACAGACCCTATCAAAAAAAACCAAAGGAATTTCTGCCTCTAATATTTCATCGTAGTGGGAATAATCCATGGTATCCTGAGAAAGGCATACAATCAAACCATCTACTCTAAGGTCTAATAAATTTTTTATATTCTCTTTTTCTTTTTTATAGGATTCCTGAGATGAAGCTATTACTATATAATAACCGTTTTCGGCAGCTTTATCTTCAATACCGCTGATGATGGAAGAGAAAAAATATGTTACAATATCAGGAACGATCACACCAATAGTTCTGGTATGATTTTTCAAAAGTCCCATAGCATGGGGATTGGGTTTGTAATTCCACTCTTTGGCTAACTTCTTTACTTTATTTTTAAGTTCAGGACTTATGTCATAATGATCTTTTAAAGATCTTTATACAGTGGAAATAGATACTCCTAACTCTCTAGCAATATCCTTTAATGAAACCCTCTTTCTACTCATTCATTTAGATGTTTGATACTTTTGAAAATTTATTTTTTCCCCACCATGACTAAATGTGACACCTATTAAGCAGTTAAAATTACTATAGAATGTTAAATTTTTTTCTTTTAATCAACCATTTAAAAAAATAAAATTTGACTAAACCTGATGAGTTGGTTTAACAAATAAATGTGAATTATATAAGGTGATAAAATCCTAATAACTAATCTTAAACTTAAGAGGGTAAATATATCTAAGTTAAAATTTGACCTCATAGAGGGCCAATTTTTTAATGGAAGCTTTCAGCGCCCCAATCCAGTAGGATTACAATACAATTAAGCAAAATGAATTCATTTTTCCAAAAGGAAGCATTTTATCAATAAATAGAAATTGAACAAGCATTACACAAAGGTTTGCGCAAAGGTTTGTGTAAATAAATCATTTCTCTTCCTTGTTATCATTTGTAAAAATTCCAAAATTCAGAATCAAACTTCAGTATTAATATAAAACTTGAAATTTTACTACCCTAAAAAAGCTTTCCTCCTTCTTAATTAAAGATTAAACACTATATGATTATCTAACAATTATCAAAAACCCAAAAGTATATATTATGAAAAAATGTTTATCTAATCCAAATGAACCGGTTTGCGATTATAGAAGAAAGTTTTTTGTAAAAATGTTATACATGACTTTTTTTCTATCATTTATCATCCTTCAAGTGAAGGCCCAAACTTCTATCACCGGTACAGTACGAGACACTGAGGGGGAGCCAATTCCCGGAGTCAATGTAATAGAGAAAGGAACATCAAACGGAACAGTTACAGATCTTGATGGAGAATATCAGCTGGCTGTTTCAGATGGAGCAATTTTACAGTTTAGTTTTATTGGATTTAGAACCATAGAAATTCCCATCAATAACAACACGCTTATAAATGTAGAAATGGAGGGAGATTTAACACAGCTCTCTGAAGTGGTGGTGGTAGGATATGGGGAGCAACGAAAGGAAACCTTAACAGGATCTGTATCTGCTATCCGGGGAGATGAACTAGTAAGAAGTCCTGCTGCGAATGTTTCAGCCAATTTAGCAGGGAGATTACCAGGATTAACAGTAAATCAGAGATCAGGTGAGCCTGGCAGAGATGACCCAAATCTACTTATAAGAGGTATAGCAACCTTTGGAAATAATGCCCCATTAATAATAATAGATGGTGTGCCCCGGGAACAGATGAGTAGGTTAAATCCAGAAGATATTGAAAGTATTTCTGTTTTGAAAGATGCTTCAGCTGCTATATATGGAGCAAGAGCTGCAAATGGGGTTATACTTATTACTACAAAAACAGGTACTAAGGGAAAACCAAAGTTTAACTTGACCTATAACCACGCTTTCCAATCACCTACCAAAATGCCTGAAATGTTGGACGCTGCCACTTTTGCTCAGGTCTACAATGAGGGTGCATGGTATAGGGCTGGTAGACCCAGCATGGATCAATGGTCAGCCCCTTTTTCTGAAGATGTTATTCAGAGATACAGGGACGGATCCGATCCGGTAAGGTATCCTAATACTAACTGGGCAGAGGAAGTTATTAAGCCCTACTCGATCCAAAGACGTCTCAATCTTTCAGCAACTGGCGGAACGGATGATGTCAGGTATTTTTTGTCTTTTGGGACAGTATATCAAGATGGGAGTCTAAGAAATGATCCAACTGAATTTAACCAATATAATTTTAGAGCCAAAGTAGATGTGGATCTTACAGATAACCTAACCATCGGTGCTAATATATCGGCTCTATTAAATGATAGAACTTTTGGATCTGTAGCTACCGATGATGATGTCTGGGTAAATTTTAAAAATGTTTTTCATTCCAACCCTACGTTGGTCTCCCAATATCCTAATGGCCTTTATGGACCTGGAAGGTTAGGAGAAAACCCTTTATTAATGAACCAAAGAGGGTATTTCACACGAGATGATACACCTTTATTTTCTACTTTTACAGCAACTTATAAAGTACCGTTTTTAGAAGGTTTGAGATTAGAAGGTAGTTATAACTATGATTTGAATCATCGCACCGAAAGACGGTGGAGGACTCCTTATTTTTTCCATGAATTTAATACTGTCACAGGCGAATATGATCTTAGACAAGGCACAGGAGTAACTTCCCCCGAACTGGCCCAAACTTCAAGAAAATTAACAACCGAACTTTACAATGTTCGATTAAATTACTCTAAAACATTCGATAAGCATTTTCTAGGTGTACTCTTAGGGACTGAACAGCAAAAGAATTTCGAAAATTGGGTATTTGCTTCTAGAAGAAATTTCGTGAGTTCTGCTATAGACCAAATAGATGCGGGAAGTAGTGATACTGATGATATGAATACTGGTGGCTCCACTAGATTGGGAGGGTACAATAACTATTTTGGTCGATTCAATTATGATTACGACGGCAAATATTTATTAGAGTTTCTTTTCAGATATGATGGTTCCCAACGATTCCCCAAAGGGGACCGTTATGGTTTTTTCCCGGGAGTATCTGCTGGGTGGAGAATATCCGAAGAGTCATTTATGGATAACCTGGATTTCGTCAACCAGCTAAAAGTCAGGGGTTCCTATGGACAGATTGGCAATGATTTGGTAGCTCCTTTTCAACATTTACAGGCGTTTACATTTGGCAATAATTATCCTTTTGGTGGCAGTGTGTCTCCTGGCATAAACCCAGGTGTACTTCCCAATCCACACATTACTTGGGAAGTAAGCGAAAAGATGGATGTAGGACTTGAATCTATCTTATGGAGAGGAGCCTTAGGATTTGAATTGACTCTCTTCAAAGAAAAAAGATCAAATATACTTGCTACCAGAAATGTATCTGTCAGCAATGTATTTGGATTTCCGGGATTACCTGATGAAAATATAGGTGAAATCAACAACAGGGGTTTTGAACTTATGTTAACCCACCAAAATAATTTTGGTGAGCTTAAAGCCCAAGTAAGGGGCAATATAGCTTTTGCCAGAAGTGAGGTGATTTTCATGGATGAAGTTCCCAATATCGAAGAAAGAATGAACCAAACAGGGAGACCAGTAGGAGCTGGATTGTTCTATCAAGCAGATGGGATTTTCAGATCACAGGAGGATATAAATAGCTACCCCAGTCTACCGAATGCACAGGTGGGAGATTTAAGAATAGTAGATCTAAATGGTGATGGTGTAATAGATGGAAATGACAGATACCGTCATAATTTCAATAACATTCCCGAATATGTATTTGGTTTGAACATGGATTTCCAATATAAAAATTTCGACCTGAATATATTTTTCCAAGGGCAGACCAATGTAGTAAATTATGATGATAGTTTTGCGATCATAGGTAATGCTGCATTTGATAATTCTACAGTA
>DATHVH010000181.1:0-15906 GCA_035461405.1 Anditalea sp. | reverse complement strand
ATTAATACACTTACATTTATCCACAAAGAAGTCTGCTGCTGGTCAAATACTATAACCCTGACTACATCTATTTAATTTTTATTAATTGAACATTGATCTATCTACCGATTAAAAAAAAAGGCGGTCTAAATGACCGCCTTTTTATATGTACTTATTAAAGTTTAGTAACCAGGGTTCTGCGGAAGAGGAGATGAAGCATTGTTCAAAATCTCTTCTTGAGGAATAGGCCACACAAATAATGGACTCGAATACTCTAATGAGTGAGCATATGTAATTGGTGTTTCTCCTGTGTAGAAAGAAAGGTTATTTACAGACCTTGAAGCAGCTTTTCGGGGAATGCCTGGAAGTCTACCTTCACCTGATAACCTGTGGATATCTGGGAATCTTCTACCTTCTGCCAAGAATTCGATTCTTCTTTCCTGAAGTACCGCATCAATGATCGCCTCAGCTCCACCTAATCCAGCAACAGTGAAAGAAGCACTTGCTGGTACAGCTCTATCTCTTACTTGATTCAATAAAGCAACTGCTTCTGCAGTATTGCCTAATCTAGCATTAGCTTCAGCTGCTGAAAGAACGACTTCAGCAAATCTTTGTATAACTGTAGGATCACTATATGAGCTAGGATCAATATACTTATTTGTGAAAATTCCAAGAGGGCTTCTGGTAACTAATCCATCCTCTTCGTTAGCAATAGTTCTTCTAGCATCTTGCTCTAACCAGAAGTCTGCAGTCCAGATCACAGGTGAAACTTTAACTAAGCCTCTGGCTCCACGATCAGGATTGCCGTACATTTGAGCCAAAGCTCCGTTGACAGTTGCATTGGACAACTCTGTGTTTTCAAAAGAGAAAATGTTATCAGAAGATGTTCCTCCACGGAATGGAGTTATTGGATCTTCCGTCACAGCAAATGTCCCTGCTAATTTAGCATGCTCGTCAATCACACCTTGCCAATCTTCCATGTGCAATTTCACTCTTGACTTAAGGCCAATTGCTGCAGCACTTCTAGCTCTAAAGGCATTCCCAGTTTCTGGGAGTAATGTTTCAGCCTCATTAAGGTCAGTAAGTAGTTGCTGATATACGCTTTCAACCGTTCCTCTTCCTACACCTTCACCTTCTTCCACTTTCGCTACATCATTGATAGCGAAAGTTCTATAAGGAATACCCATGCTAGAAGGGTCGTCTGAGTAAGGTCGTGCAAAGAAAACTACCAATTCATGATGAGCAAGCGCTCTTAGAAATAGTGACTCGCCACGATATCTATCTCTTTGGTCCTGAGTTAAAACACCATCTGCAAGCGCCTGATCTAGATTTTCTAACACAATATTGGCTCTGTTGATCATTCTATAAAGAGAGATCCACTGACCGTTATTGTTGGCAGACTGAGGGTTATGCGCATTGGCATAAGTGATTTCATAGAACAACTGATCGTTGTACATGTCTTCACCCCTCATGTCACCTTGCTGCGTAGAAGCGGCACCGAAAGGATAACCTCTTTGTACTGATCCTAGATAAAAGCCTCTCTGGGCTGCTTCATAGATACCCAATACTGCTGCATTGATCCTGCTAGCATCAGCGAATGCCTCCGAATCAGGGATGATAGTGGCAGGTGTTAGATCTGTCACCTCGCAAGAGGACATACCCACTATAGCCAAAGCTATCAAAGCAGTCTTTATTTTATATGAAAATTTATTTGTCATTTTATGCTTTTTTTAAGGTTTTAATTAGAATCCGACATTAAGACCTATGGACCATGTTCTGATGATAGGAGCTACATTCCAGTCAACGCCATATTGAAGTTGAGGTGCATTCACATCACCTGGGCCATACTGATTTGATTCAGGATCAATACCAGAATAATTTGTCCAAATAATTGGGTTCTGCACTTGTGCAAATAATCGAGCAGATCTAACATTACCGTTGAACGTATTATTTAAGAATTCAGCTGGAAGTCTGTAACCAATAACTATATTTTGAATTCTTACGAAATCGCCTCTTTCTACGAATCTAGAATTGGAAGCAGATGCTTGCCACATATTGGCATCCTGACCAGAGTAAAGCTTAGGAACGTCTGTCACTTGTCCACTCTCCGTCCATCTGTCCATTATAGATGCATGGTTGTTAGAGAAACCCTGACCTAGTAAACCTCTTAATGACTCGTTCATCACATAGTTACCACCTGAATATCTAAGGAAGATTTCAGCATCCCAATTTCCATAATTGAAATTATTAGACCAGCCACCACTGTATCTTGGTAGCGTGTTTCCTAAGAATCTTTGAGTAGGTCCTCCAGCTGCAGCCTGTGAAGCGTCAGCAGGATTATCTGCATTAAATTGTCTCCAGGAAAGAGGTAATGGATCGTTTGGACCTGTAGGTAAGTAAAGTTGAACTATTTCATTGTCACCTCTTACATACATTGGGTTACCATTAGCCGGGTTAACACCAGCCCACTCAAAACCATATAGTTGTGCTACTGGACCTCCCTCAACAGTTCTGTTGAAAGTACCCGTTAATGGCTGAACTAAGTTAGTTACTTCGTTTTGTAACCAGGTGAAGTTAAAATCGGTATTCCATACAAAGTTACCTCTTTCAAGTATTTTAGTCAGTAATCTAAGTTCAATACCTTGATTGGTCATCGCACCTACGTTCTGGCTTATCGTGTTGCCAGGAACTCCTAAAGAAGGGGCAGTTGGCGCCTGAAGAACCATTCCATCAATGTCATTTCTGAAATAATCAGCAGCGATCGTCACGTTACCGATAGTCATATCCAGACCAATGTTATATTTTTGAGAAGTTTCCCATTGAAGACCAACGTTAGATACGTTGCCATATCCGATACCAGCACCAGCAGCTGCCAGCACAGGTCCGAAACCACCTGCATAAGGGAATGCTCCACCCGGAAGGTTAGTATTACCTACTTCAGCATAAGAAGCTCTTATTTTAAAGTCTGAAATGGCAGCTACATTAAAGAAGTTTTCATCTGAAACTCTCCAACCAATGGATCCACCTGGGAAAGTACCTCTTCTGTTCTCAGCAGCAAGTTGGGAAATCCCATCATTTCTTACCGCAAAGGTCAATAAGTATTTACCTTTATAGCTATAATTTACTCTACCAAAATAAGAATCAAATCCGTACTCAGAGAAAGCTCCACCAGAGAACTGGTTATTATATGATCCTGAGATCAAGTTTCTTTGTCTGAAGAAGTTATCAGAGATATTATTACCTGATCCACTGAAGCTATAATAGTTTACGTACTGATATTCTGTACCTACTGTAAAGTTCAATGAGTGATCATCTGCTAATATAGCCTGATAATTCAATGTATTTTGCCAGTTCCACTGCATAGCAGGGTTATAAGCCATATAAACACTACCATTAACACTTCTTCCATCACCATGTCTTGGATCCAAAGTTTGGAAGTCATCAGCTAATGTTAAATCCACACCTATTTGAGATCTTGCAGTCAAGTTCCTTACGATATCAACTTCAGCATAGGCATTTCCTAGAATTCTGTGATTTCTACCTCTATAATTGTTATTTTCAATCACATAGGCAATGTTTGGAATATTGTTATCCGGACCGGCAAGGTTCGCACCAAATCCTGTAGTAGCTCCATTTGGGGTTATATTAAACCCATTGAATGAAGTGTTCGCAGGATCATAAATTGGTACGTTTGGCAACGCTCTAGTTGCATTATAAACTGCTCCCGAAAGTGAGTTAGCTCCTTGATTCAAGCCTGTAATTTCAGTGTAGGCATAAGATAAGCTAGTACCAATTCTTACTCTATCTGAAATTGAGTGATCAACATTACCTCTAAAGGAATATCTTTTCAAGTCATTAGGTCTGATCGCTGATTCCTGATCAGTGAAGCCTAAAGAGAAGAAATATTTGGTAGCATCAGATCCACCACTGATAGAAAGGTTATGCTGCTGAGTAGCACCTCTTCTGAATACAGCATCTTGCCAATCAGTATTGATACCACTTTGTCTTGCATTACCAGTAGAAGCCGGATTAGTATTTGAAACTTTTTCGTTTGCTATGGTAACAAACTGCTCACCATTCAATAGTTCAAATCTGTCAACTGTTTCATTGAAACCAGTACTCACACTATAGTTTACTTGGGCTCTACCAGTTTGGCCTCTTTTAGTAGTGATCAAAATCACACCATTAGCAGCTCTGGAACCGTAGATAGCTGTCGCAGAACCATCCTTCAACACTTCATAAGATTCAATATCAGCAGGGTTGATGTTGGCCAATGGATTAGATGAAACGACAGCGGATCTGTCCGCATCCACCACAGGTACACCATCAATAACGATCAATGGCTCAGCACCCCCAGAAAGAGAGTTTACACCTCTGATTCTTATGATCGGTCTAGCTCCTAGTACTCCAGATGGAGTAGTAACAGATACACCCGGTGCTCTACCAGCTAATTGCTGGTCAAAAGATGGAGTTACCAAATTTTCGATAGCCTCATTTTTGATAGAAGCTACAGCTCCAGTAAGTTCTCTTCTTTCCTGAGTACCGTATCCAACTACCACTACCTCACCCAATGTCTTAACATCCGGCTCAAGTAATACATCAATTCTGGACTGATTACCGATTGGGAGTTCTTTGGTAAGAAATCCTACGAAACTAAATACCAAAGTATTTGCATTTGCTGGAACATCTATGGAATAGGATCCATCGAGATCAGTTATGGCCCCTACTGTGGTACCTTTCACCCGGACGTTAACCCCGGGAACACCTTCAGGCTCCTCAGCGGACGTAACCGTTCCGGTCACCGTCCTGCCTTGTGCCCATACAGAACATACTGTAAATAGGGATAACACAAGACATAGTAAAATTTTCTTCATTTGTGTTTGATTTAAGGTTTATTAACAAATCATTTAACAATTATAAATGCATTAGTTATAATATCCAAAATCCTTTAAAGGCTAATCAAATCCTTTAAACTATAAAATTTGGATAGATATCATTAATGCCAAATCGCTATCGTAAGTAAGTTATAAAGATTTTAACAATTAACCTTATTCTTAAATAAAATAATGATTTACATACTAAAAATTGAATTATCCATTGAATAAGAACATATTAATAATTTGTTTCTTAATCATTACTAAAAATCTAATAATAGCATATCCATAAAAAATTTGAGGATAAATATGAAGACATCTTTAATATGAGGAATAGCAGAAGTAAATTAAAAAATTTCGAAATTTAATTTTTCCGGATCATGAAAAATTAAACCTTCATCTCCAAATTATGTAAACCTCTAACATATAAAACGCCAAATAAAAAAATATTTTATTATTTTACTAAATAAACGTTTCAATATTAATTTTATAAAAAAGTCTAGTCAAGATTGGAATTCAAACATATATTATCGCATGTTCTGTTTCAGTTGAAATGTACCTATCACTTTCCATTTAAAGTTTTCTTTCTTTAATAATGCTATATCATCTACAAGCATCTTTTCAAAGAAACCTTTTTCTTTGAGATAATTATAACAGTCATCAAAGTACTGATCTTTTAAATCTTTAAAACAGATAGTCATATGGGGGAGATACGCTTGATCGCTTAATTCCTGCTTAAATTTTAATTCTTTTTTACAGAATAATGAAAGCTCAGATTGAAGTGACATTAGTTCCGGTTCCTCGCTCACCCTTATAAAAATAACACGCCTTCCAAACCTCCCTATACCTTTAAAGACTAATTCAAATGGGGGTTTATCTTTAAAGAAAGACGATAATTCTTCTCTCAATTTATCTTCCTTAGCTTCATTCCATATAAAAGGCATTTTCAATGTCACATGAGCAGGGGATTTTAATGCATATTTGCTCTTGAACAGGTCTTTAACTTCAAGTTTTAATTGGGTAGCTTTATCCTGTATATCACCTGAAGGTACTACTGCTATAAAGTACTTTCCCATTTGCTTCGCCATATCTAAAATTTTTTTCCGGTGTTAGCCTATTAAACACATTACAATCTATTAAATTGAATCATAATTAGAACTCCCTTACAGGAAACCGACCATGAGATACATCTCAAACACCGGTATAATTATATCTGCGAGGTTCCATCAAAAAAACAAATTATAAACATATGAAGCAATTTAAAAAGGTCTTAGTGGGGCTTGACCTGACAGAGATGGACAATATACTAATCGAAAAAACAGCTAAACTGGTCACTGCTTTAGGTATAGATAAGATATACTTTGTTCATGTGGAAAAGGATTTATCCCTGCCCGAAGAAGTGGCCAAAGCTTATCCCGATCTCCTCGCTCCTGTAGATGAGGCTATCAAAAAGGATATTTTTGTTAAAGTTAAAGAATGGATTCCTGAATCAGTAGAAATAGACATCAGTGTAAAGGAAGGAAATCCCATGGAAACCATTCTCCGGTGGGCTAAGATCAAAAATATAGATTTATTGATAATGGGCCGTAAAATAGAACTGGACGGCAATGGTACTTTAGCGAAAAACCTTGCACAAAAAGCTCCATGCTCTGTACTATTTCTAACAGAGGACATTAAAATAAGGGAACTTGAGCAGATATTGGTCCCAATAGATTTTTCAGAACATAGCTACCTGACTCTTCAGTTTGTGGAGAGGCTTTCCCAAAATTTTAATGCAAATATCTCTTGTATCCACATCTTCGAAGTTCCCAAAGGGTATTATAAAACCGGGAAATCCTATAATGAATTTGTTCAGATCATGGAAAAGAATGCCAAGAAGGAATATGAGGTATTTATCCATAAGCATAAATTGCATCACTATGATTGTCAATTTGTTCTGAAAGAAGATGATCCAGCCGCAATTTATATTTTAGATACCGCCAAAAATCTTCAGGTAGATATGATAGTGATGGGCAGCAGGGGCAGGACCGATTCCGCAGCCTTCCTACTTGGCAGCGTAGCCGAAAAGCTCATTCAGATAAACAACCAAACCCCCATGCTGATCCTAAAGAAAAAAGGGGAGAATATGACGTTTTTAGAAGCTTTGCTGAAGATTTAATTTTCCACACAGAGACACAGAGTCACGGAGAGAAAGAAAGTTTATAGATTTAAAAGTTTGATATGTAAAAGCATGTTTTTCTGCACCTAGGATGCAAGAAGCCTTTTTATTAGTAATAATTTTTTAGATATGAATTTAATAGATAATGATCTTTCAGGAGAAATAATTGACTCCTGTTATTTAATTCATTCTCAGCTAGGACCTGGTTTATTTGAATCAGTTTATGAAAAAATTCTCACAATAGAGCTTAGACGAAAAGGCTTATCTGTCGAGAACCAAGTTTCTATACCGGTCAAATGGCGGAGAAACTTAATAAATGATAGTTTAAGGGCTGATTTAATTGTGGAAAATAAAATTATTATAGAAATTAAATCTGTTTCATCTTTATCTCCTGTCCATCACAAGCAACTTTTAACATATTTAAAATTAACTCATCTCCGCTTAGGTCTATTAATAAACTTCAACGAAGCGCTCCTAAAAACGGGAATAAAACGGATAGTAAATGGTTGAAGCTTTCTTAATTTCACACATAGACTCAGAGGCGCAGAGATAAAAAAATTTAGTCGTCTATAGATTAATTAAAAAAGGGACAATATTACTTATAGAATATAGAATAGGGTCTTTTAAATCTTGATAAAAAACTGTGACCTCCGTGTCTCTGTGTGAGTTTTTTTAAAGCTAAATTAATTATTTCCTTTTCCTCAGATAAAAACACGCCTGATCACCCTTCTGCTGCTTATTAAGTACTTCAGCTCGCTTTTCCCATGCAGTTATCTGTTCTGATGTGAACCTCTTCAGGTCCTTGCCTTCCTGTAGGGAAATATCGGCTTTATATAGCTCACTTCCCCAAAACTGAAATGATGTGCTGTCGAAAACCACCCTTTCTGTCTCAAATCCTGAATTTTCGGCTATAATGGCCATAGACTTCTTGGTGTGGATAAAAAAGTGGCGGGGAGCATCCAGCTGAACCCAGTGTACACCATAATTTTCCCATACCTGCGCATCGGCCACAGGAACCCTTATCAATAACAATCCGCCAAGTTTAAGTAATTCATATGACTTATCCACAATTTCCTGTGGTCTATCCATGTGCTCAAATGAGTGGTGCATCATAATTATATCAAAGCTCTCTTCAGCAGTAATATCAAAAATCTCTTTCTTATAGAGGGCCAAAGACTTATTTACTATCACATCTTCAGCTATAAACGGATCATATCCTTCCAGATATTGGTAACCGCAGGCGTTCAGTTCATACAGCAGCTGGCCGTTACCGCAACCTATATCTGCTATCCTATGGTGTTTTTTTGCTCCGCTTAACTTAATCCATTCTCCATAGAGCGGAGGATTGATATTTAATTTCAGATATAAGGATAATCGGATTTTTTTAAGGATATTTTTCCAGCGGGGAGAGCTGACCAGGCCCAGATAGGAATAATAATCATCCGCATAATGGGGCTGCATATCCGTAGGAGGATCTACAAGCGCTAATGTGCCACAGGAGCTACATTCCATATATTCAAAAGAAATGCGGGTCCCAAACATCATTTCTTTTATCTGATGGTTCCGGTTGTTCTTTTTATTGGTACAAATTTTACAGAAAGGCATTAATAGGCATTTTCTCTATTGAAGACCAGCTCATGAAAAGTCTTAATGATGATGCTTAGATCCAACAAAAGTGTCCAATTTTGAATATAAAAGTAGTCCAATCTAACCCTGGAACGGATCTGGTATGGCATTTCGATTTCTCCCCTGTAACCCTTTACCTGCGCAAGGCCTGTAATTCCGGGTTTGATCTTATGTCTGGTATTATACTTTTCAATAGTCTTTTTGAAAATATGATTCATGGGAACTGTATGTGGTCTAGGGCCCACTATGGACATTTCACCAAAAAACACATTAATAAATTGTGGCATCTCATCCAAAGAAGTATTGCGTAAAAAAGCTCCGATTTTTGTCACCCTAGGGTCATTTTTCTGGGCCTGATGGGTATCAGCATAATCATTAGGCGTCATGGAGCGAAATTTCAGGCAGCGGAATACCCGGTTGTTTTCCCCATTCCTCTCCTGAATGAAAAAGATAGGACCTTTTGATTCCAACTTAATTAAAATCCCCACCAAAGGGATCAGCCAGCTAAGAATAAATATAATTACCAGTGAAGAAAACACCACATCAAATGCCCTTTTGGCTACCCGATTGAAGGTATTATCCAAAGGGATTTCATTGACATTGATTACAAAAAAATCTCCATACCTGGAAAAAGACAGATTCTTTTCCAACTGTAGGCTTCCCCCTGGGATAATTTTCGCTTTGATACAGTGATCATCCGCATAATTTATGATCTGCTTGATGGTATTGGCTTCCAGTCCTTCGTTGATATAAACCAGGTCGAGGTCCATTGCATCCCCATTTTGAAAAAAATCATCTAGTTTACCTTTCGTGTCTATGCACTTATCCACATCATCATAGAACCCTAGAAAGTTGATCCCAAAGTCTTTTCTTAAACGGAACATATGCGCCAGTTTGTTACTGGATCCGCCTTTACCTATAATGACAGCATTCCGATAATTACCGCCACTCGCTCTGTATTGTTTTAATGCTATATGCACTGATACCCTGTAGATGCTTAATAGCACCAGCATCATATTCACATTGATAAATAGGAACAGTCTGCTTAAGTGATAGGTCTGAAAAAAGACCCACAGTACAGAGATGATGGCCAAAAACCATACTACCGACCCAAACAGCCGGTTAAGTGTAAAAGAATAATCTGTGGTTCGCCCTAATTTGTAATCTTTACGAGAAAGAGAAACCAATATCCAAACCCCTAGGAACCCTAAATAGAAAACATCGGGAGCAAGATTACCTCCAAAAAAAGAATTGAGCACTACCTTTGATAAAATCAAAGACATCAGGACAACCAAAGCGTCTCCGATAGTAAATAGCCAAGGAAAGTATCTGTAAAAGCGTTTAGCCATAAAAGTTTTCACTCTCAATTAATGCTGCAATTTAATCAGCATTATCAATATTATTCCTTTAAACAAGGGTAATTTTGTAATTGTTACTTAATTTTGACCGCAAATCTAAGCAAAAAAATTTCCTTCCTTATGGTTTTTTAGTTTATGGATAGACTATTAAGTTTTTCCTATGTCCAAAAAAGCATTTTGAATAAAATAATAGAAATAAAAAAAATGTTTGGTATAAAAAAACTTTTGGCTTCATCAGATCAGGAAGATTCACTGGGAAAAGGATTTAGGGAAAAACGGTTCCGCTTTTTTGAGGAGAAAGTGAAAACGCACTTTGAGGGTAAAGAAAAGATTACCGTATTGGATGTAGGGGGAACACAAAAATACTGGGAAGACAAAAAATTGGTTCAAGAAATGAACCTTCATATCACCATTCTTAATCTTGAGCAAATCCCTGTCAGTGGTTCCCACTTCAGCAGCGTGGCCGGTGATGCTACGGACCTGGCAGCATACGCGGACAAAAGTTTTGATCTGGTGTTTTCGAATTCTGTAATAGAACATCTATACACCTGGGAAAACCAACAAAAAATGGCAAAAGAGATCCGCAGAGTCGGAAAGTGTTACTTTGTCCAGACCCCTAACAAATATTTTGTCATCGAACCCCACTATGCATTACCCCTATTCCAGTTTATACCGAAAAAATTGGGCTATTTAATTCTTACCAAAACCAAACTAAGCCGATTCAGCCAATGGGAACCTATAGCTGCACAGCAGTATCTGGATGAAATAAAGTTGTTAAGTTTAAAAGAAATGAGGTATGTGTTTCCCGATGGGAGCGTTTACCGTGAAAAAGTATTGGGAATGGATAAGTCGTTTACGTTGTATAGGTTTTGATGTAGGTTAAACCTAATATTGGAGTATTTTTTGGTTTCAATACCAAAAAAACTTTCCTTCTTTAAAAAGTTCGACCCTTATCAGGGTCGTGGGTGAGGTGGTGATATCTATTACCATGGGTTATCACCCATGGCTATTATAAAGTTTGACCCTTATCAGGGTCGCTAAGAGGAAATTACCTAATGTCTAATAATAAATGATATGGATGGAATAAGGACGACAGTGAAGCTGTCGAACTCTTCAATAGCCCCAGGTGCAACCTGGGGTAAAATGGGATCACAGTTTAACCCCAACCCTAAAAGGGTTGAACTTTGGTGGATGCTAAATTAATGGTCAATTTATTATAAATAATAAATCATTAACCTAAAGCAAATATTTAGGATCAAATTCAATTTCATATTCCCCCAATAAGGATTTATATTCATCTATAAAGGATACTTTTTTGTGGTGGACTTCCTGATTTTTGATATATGCAATAAGTCTTTCTTTGGCTTTGATTGATTCTGTGAATCCCCCATAACCATTCTGCCATCCAGAGAATTCTGGAAATATGCCGTTTCCCTTTATAAATTTGTGACTTGATAATTTAATATCTTTAATAAGAGAAGAAACTGCAAGGGTGGGATGGACATGAGTTAGAATGTGAATATGATCCTCCACTCCGTTGATCCTATACAAATGGCATTTTTTGTTAATAAGATATTGATTAATATAAAGGTAAAGCCTTCTTTTTTGATCGGGAATAATGGATGGTTCACGATTTTTTGTGGAGAAAACAAAGTGATAAAGGATTTGTGTGTAGGTGCTCATAAAAATATCGTTTAGGTGAAAAATAATTCTAATAAATTTCAAAATTATTGTGGTAAAAAAAAAGTTCAACCCCTATCAGGGTCGTAGGGTGGGTTGTTAAACCTTGCATCATTGGTTATCAGCCATGGCTAATATAAAGTTCGACCCTTATTAGGGTCGGTAGGAGAAAAGTACTTTATCTAAAAATTACATTTCCTTATCAAGTCACTGGATAGGAAACATTTAGGAGATTAATGCCCGACTATGAAATTTTCGAACTCAAAATAATTCCCTTTCAGACATTTTAAAAAAATACTATAAAAAAAGAGATGAGGTAACCCATCTCTTCCTTTAACTTTAATATGGTAAAATCGATATTTCTTCGATTTGCTTGTTAACGATTTTATCTTTGTACTCTTGGCGCTGACTATCTACTGTATTTACCTCGCCGTTTCCACTTCTTTCTTCTCCTTGTATCTTTTCGGTGAAAGCACCTTTTTCTTTGCCAAGGTTTCGAATACCTCCACATACTGATCGGTCACATGCTCCCAGTCATACATCTGTGTCAGACCTTCTCTAGCGGTGAACCTCAATTCCTGCATGTCCTGCAGACGTGCTTCTGCTCTCTCCACCGCATCCCTAACTGCCTCAGCTGTTTTATCAAAATACCATCCATGCTTCCCATTCTGAAGCATTTCCTTATTAAAGGGTGTATCGAGTGCCAAGATAGCACAGCCATAACCAAGTGCCTTTAGCATCGCGGGATTGGTACCGCCGTATTCATGACCATGAAGGTAAGCATAGCAATTATGGTAAAGTGCGGCCAACTCTTCGGGATCCGTTACGTAACTGGTGAATACAATTCTATCATCTTGGACATTTTTAACCTTTTGGACAAACTCATCCTGATAGGGTGCATCTCCTACTATCACCAATTTGCGCTTGGAATCAGATTTTACAAAGCCTTCAATGATCAGGTCGGCATTGTTATCGGGAATCAGTCTGCCCACGATCAAAAAATAATCCTGCCTTGCCAAGTTCCACTTTTCTATTTTTGAAGCATCTGAAGACCCTTTTGGATTGGCACCATAGGCAATAACTTTAGATGAAGCGGAAAACATATCTTGGTATACCTTCTGCATTTCATGCGAATCATTGATCACCTGATCATAAAGTACGGTGGATAGTTTACTCGCAATTTTAAAATACCTGGATCCCAAACCTTTCCACTTAGGACGCAACCACTCCAATCCATCGACATTGATGGCGGTTGGCTTACGAAATATCTTAGATATAAATCCAAAAGGTCCATTCCCGCTGTTGACCACAAAAATGACATCTACATCAGTAAAACAGGCATGGACCATGGATAGAAAGGAGTGTGTAAGCTGGGTAAAGCTTTTCTTTTCTATAGCGGGTAAATAGACTAGTTTGATTCCATTTACAGTTTTTGGCTTTTCATCGAAAAGAGAACGGTGACAATAAACGGTCACTTCAATGCCCCTCTTCTGCAGTCTCTCTCCAAGTTCCTTGACTAAAGTGTCGTATCCCCCGTACACAAATGGATATCCCTTTGCTCCGAGTATAGCCACCTTTAATTTATTATTTTCCTTCATTCCTTCTATAAGCCTGTTCGAAAATCTTAGCCATCCTATCACCGAAGGCTTCAAGCGAAAAGTGTTCCAACACCCTTTTCCTCCCCTGTAAACCATACTCTAAACGTAAAGGTTTATCAGTCAGCAAAGGAACAACTTTTTTTGCACTTTTTTCAGCATCATCCCAAGGAATCAAAATTCCTGTTATACCATCCGCTACCATTTCGCATGCACCGCCGTGTGCAGTAGCCACTACCGGCTTAGCTGATGCCATCGCTTCCAGCACTACAGTGGGAAGTGGGTCAGGCTGGATAGAAGGGAGGATGAAAATATCCAAAGCAGCTAAAATATCCGCAATGTCATTTCTAAATCCAAATACCGAAACTTTTTCGGTTAGCTTAAGAGAGGATATTTTCTGATACATCTCTGCTTCTAAATGTTCATCACCCGGAAAAACATCTCCTACTATCACGAAATGAACCTGTGGATAATTGTCAGAAATTTTGGAAGCTATGTCCAAAAAATATGGCTGGCCTTTCCAGGCATTTATCCTTCCGATCATCCCTATTAATAAAGTATCTGGCTGTATAGGCAGGTTTTTATTGAAATTACCTTCAGCAGAAAGATAGGGAGCATAGTCTATTCCATTGTGGATAACTTCCAATTTATAGGAAGAAATATATTGATCCCAATGTTCCTTTACAGCTTCTGATACCACCAAAACCAGATCGGAATATCTGTTAACAATTTTACCTATCAACGAGGCAAACCATTTGGGATGTGTGATTATTTCATGAATATGCCACGTATGATATACATTCAATTCTTTGGCCACGAAAGCTCCAATTAGCACTGCCGAGGTATTGGAATAAATGTGGGTGACGTTTTCTCTTATAGCTAGAGCAACCAGTTCTCTGAAGGCTTGCTTTAAAATAGTAAACCGGTTAAATAATCCAGGCACATTAAAATACTTTCTGCGGAGAATTCCTAGACGAATGATATGGACCACTATGCCTTCTTCACGAACCGCATCAGCAAGTGGTCCTTCTTCTGAAAGTACTACCTGGAGCTTTTCATTTTTTTCTTTGAGCTTTCTTACCGTAGTCAGTAATATCTTACTGGCACCATATAAATCTGAAGAACTATGGAGAAGTAATGACGTTCGGGGAGTTAATTCATTCATGATTTGATAATGCTTTCCCCTAATCTTGATTTGATGATTTTAGCAGGATTGCCACCCACCACACTGTAAGGCGGCACATCTTTGGTCACCACACTGCCTGCGGCTATGATGGAACCTTTGCCCACCGTTACTCCCGCCAGGATGATACTGTTGGATGCTATCCAGCAGTCATCTTCAATTTTGACAAATGATCTGGTCACGCCCTGCTCGATCATAGGCAGACCGGTTTCGCCAAAATTATGGTTTTCGGAATAGATGCTCACCCGTGGCGACATCATGACATTGTCCCCGATCTCTATATAACCCGAACAGCCTATATAAGCATATGGTCCAATGCTGGAATTATTCCCTATTTTCAATCCCTCACCGGGTTCTCCGCCATATAGATTGGTCGGGCGTATGATGGCATAGGAGCCTACCGTGACTTTATCGCCAAAGACAATTCCTCTTTTAGATAAACAATTGATCTCACAATTGTCCTGTGCGATAAAATTACTGCCTACAGAAAGATAGGAAGGCTGCCGCAGGATTACGTTTTTCCCGATAAGTAAAAGTCCGGAGGATTTCTTGAAGCGCCATCTATGGGCAAGCCCCCGGGCATACCACCTGCTCATTCTTGACATGACCCCCAGGGTGGAAGCGGTATCCCAGCCTTCTCCAAACCTGTCGGATAGGTCTATGTTTGTAAAGCGGGTTAAGAAGCTGCCGAGAAAATTACTCATGAATGGATTTGCTTGAAAATATCCTTCAAAGATATAAAAAACTTTTCAGGGGTGAATTCTTTTAATCTTTTGCTTCCGGCCAATGCCAGTGTGGTTCTTAAGTTTTCATCTTCGGATAACTGAAGCATTTTCTTGGACAAATCATAAGGATTAGATTCTGCTATTAGCACCGCATCTCCCCCCACTTCCATCAGTGCCCCCTGAGGTGTGATGATGACTGGTAGCCCGTAGGCGAAAGCTTCAAGAACCGGTAGCCCAAAGCCCTCGTTTTTCGATGGAAACACATAACCTATGGCATGCTTGTAATAGCTTTGCAAAGCACTGAACTCCACATGTCCCGTAAGGATTATCTTATCATCCAATTTTAGCTTTTGAATCAGGTTGACCAAATCATCATGATCATCTAAAGTAATCCTAGGTCCTCTTTGCCCCACTAGCACTAGTTTGTAGTGTGGTTGGTCTTTTACAAGTAAGGAAAAAGCCTCCACTAGAAGAAAAAGGTTTTTCCGCTTTTCCAATACGCCTACATGTAAAAAATACGGAAATCCTACTAGTTTGGGAAGATCATTATCCTTTGGAAGAGTGGGAAGGTTACTAGAGGGCCAAGCTACATCAATTTTGGTGGTCGGTCCAAGATGTCTAGAGAGCCTATCTTTCGAAAATTCGGTGATTGTGACTACCTGTCCCTCTTCACCTAAGCCCCTCTTTAAAAAAGTCAGGTAATATTTTAACCAAAGGGGATGGTAATG
>DATHVH010000180.1:0-4385 GCA_035461405.1 Anditalea sp. | reverse complement strand
TTGTCCGCGGAACAGCAGACTTTACCTATAGCAAAGATGAGGAGAAGGAGAACGGTTTTTTATGATGGCAATCAATGGAAAAACTGATTTTTGTCAGTTTTAGGTAATGGAAGTCGGAGGAGGATGTCGGATGTTGTCTGTCCCACTGTCGTGGGGGACGTTGTCCTTGTTGTGCCGCGGCGTATCGTTGGGGCGTTGAATGCTCCCATTTGGGTTCTGTTGTGTTGTCGAATCGTTTGACCGTCGAACTGCTATTACCGGCTTAATCGGCCGGAGGTCCAATCGGTTAATTTTGGTGCATCAAAACGCAGACCGTTTGGGGAATCCATGACCGTGAAAAGGAAATAAAGACGAGAAAAGTAATCACAAAGTAAGGTGACCAAACCGTGAAACTCGATTCGACGATTCGTCAGTTAGTCGATTCGACCAGCTTATTACATCACCCCTGCAGCCTTCACTAATCCTTTGGAGTTTTCTACATTGATTTTTCTTCCTTTGGTGGATATGAGGTTCTCTTCTTTAAAGTCGTGAAGCAACCTAATCAAAGTCTCAGTAGCAGTACCAACTATATTGGCTAAATCTTCCCGTGTGAGGTTAATTTCTACGGATTCATTTTCTTCGCCCTCCATACCATAGGTTTCTTTTAACATTAGCAGGGTTATAGCCAATCGCTCCCTTACTGATTTCTGAGCTAAGTTAGTCAGCTTCTCGGACATGATGCCCAATTCTTGACATACAGTTTGTAAAAGTTTCTTGTTGAATCCAGGGTTTTCGGTCAATAAACTTAAAAAATCATTTTTAGGAACAAAGCAAATAGTGCAATCTTCCAAAGTTTCTGCTGTAACAGGGTAATGCTCTTCACTGATCATAGCTTTATAACCTAATACATCGCCTTCTTTGGTGACTTTCATGATCTGCTCCTTACCGTCAGCCCCTACTTTATAAACCTTGACTTTACCGGTATTGATGCAAAAAACCCCTAATGGTCTGGTGCCTTCGTGAAAAAGAACCTGACCCTTTTTATAATTGGTACAGGATTTCGCATCAGATATCTGGGATAGTTCATGTGAACAAAGCACTCCAAACAAGGATTTGTTCCTGCTCTGGCATTCCAAACATGACATCTGTACAGCTTTTTTTTGTCCCATGGTCTTTAGTCAATTTTAATTATGAATTACAAAGATAAGTCTAATTCGTCATAAACACGATTTTATACTACAAAGTATATTCCTGTATTCACTCAACACTGTAATTTATAAACTTGATCCCGTATATTCAATTTTTACTGATATATCTTAGGTATTTTCTGAATATACTAGGAAAAAGGCCTCATAAAAAATCAGGCTCGATTTATCGTTTAGAGAATGAAGGTGAAGAGGATATGCAGAATACGCTATTTGCAAACTGTTAACTTTCTATTATTTAGGGGAAATCTGATTCATACACACCCTTTTATAAGCAAATTAAAATATTTCGGTTTTTAAATTCATATCCCGTATTCTTGAAATTATCAATATCTTTTTTCGTCAATATCTTTTATAGTTGCTTTATTCTAAATCCTTCTATATACCGCTAAATAATTCAAAGGATTCTAAATAGTTAGGAATAATAGCTTCCCAGCCCAGTTCGTCATTCATTACTGTTTTGAGCTCCTCAGAAGCTGACTCTTCCCCGTGTACAAGGAATGTCATTTTAGGGCGATGATTAAATCCCTCCATCCATTCTATCAGCTCAGTTTGGTCTGCATGGGCTGATAGGCCTGAAACATAGTGGACCTGAGCCTTTACCTGCACATCTATACCATACATCCTAATAGTCGGCTCCCCATCAAGTAGTCTTCGTCCCCTCGTTCCTTCAGCCTGGTATCCTACGAATATAACACTGTCCTCTGCATTAGGGAGTCGGTTATATAAATGATGGAGTATCCTTCCGCCTGTAACCATGCCACTGGCAGATATAATAATGGCATCCGTCCTGAGCGAGTTTAGGGACAAGGATGCTTCCTGCGATTGATAATAATGTAGATTTTTATGTAAAAATGGGTTGGCTCCTTCTTCCTGGAAAATAGGACCCAAGCGGTGATAATGACTGAATTTTTTATATAAAGCCGTTACATCTATAGCCATAGGGCTGTCCACATAAATAGGTACTGAAGGTATTTTCCCTTTTTGCTGAAGTCTATGCAGATAATATAAAATCATCTGTGTTCTACCAACAGCAAACGATGGAATCAAGGCAATCCCTCCTTTGCGAAAGGTAGACTTAATGGCTTCCGCCAATTGATTTTCTACTGCGTGTGTTTCGTTTTTACGATTACCATATGTGGATTCGACAAATAATACATCTGCATATGGTAGCAGCACAGGGGAATTCATAAGGGGGTCAAGAAACCTTCCCAAATCACCTGAGAAGACCAGACGTTTTTCTTGGGTGGCACCCTTAATCTTCAATTTTAGAATAGCAGCTCCTAAAATGTGGCCTGCATTATATGCCGTAAGAAAAATATTTGGCTGAATATTTACTTCCTGTTCAAAATCGATAGGCTGCAATAAAGGAAAAACTCTTTCTGCATCTTCAATGGTAAATAAAGCCTGGGGCTTTTCATGTTTGGAAAATCCTTTTTTTTGCGCGTACGCTGCCTCTTCTTCCTGAAGCTTCCCGGCATCTTTAAGTAAAATCTTTACTAACTCCATCGTGGGTTCTGTACAAATAATAGGACCATTAAAACCGTCTTTTACCAACTTAGGCAAATATCCCGAATGGTCAATGTGTGCATGTGTGAGCAATACCATATCTATTTCGCTGGGCTCTATGGGGAATGGTGCCCAGTTTCGTAAGCGCAGCTCCTTTAATCCTTGGAAAAGACCGCAGTCAACCAATATTTTGAGATTATCTATTTCCAACAAAAATTTAGACCCAGTAACAGACTTGGCTCCTCCCAAAAATTTAACTCTAATATTCATAGTAATAAGTTTAGAACAGAAAGTTAAAGAAATTTTAGATATGCAATGCTCTACGAAATCATATCCTAACAATAAAAGTGAAAAACATAATATTAGGTGGGTAGTGATAACATTTATAACTCTTAAAACTGATAAAAGTCATGTATTCATCTGATCACGATCATAAGTAGCCTTAGGGATTTCGCACAATTTTGCATAAACCTAAAGAAACTGTCTATGAGTGCATTATTTGTTTTGATCGCCATAAGCTTACTGGTAGCATTGGGATTCTTGTTAGCATTTCTGTGGGCTACCAATTCCGGCCAATATGAAGATGACTATACCCCATCAGTAAGGATGCTTTTTGATGACAAACCGATCAGTGACCAGACTTACCAGAATCTTTCCTATAAAAAAGGGGCAAGGAAAAAATTATTTGATAATGAAAATTCGCAACTAAAAAAATCTAAATAACTTATGAGTACGCAACTACTTGAAAGACCTGATCATGAGCGGCCAAAAGGTTTAAAACTTGAACTGGAAAGCTACTTTTATGACAACAACATCGTAAGGATGTTTGCCAACGCCACCATGATCTGGGGTGTGATCGGTATGCTGGTGGGCCTTTTAGCTGCACTGCAGCTGGTTTTTCCTGACCTTAATATGGGCATGGAGTATACCTCTTTTGGCCGCATCCGTCCCCTGCATACCAATGCAGTGATATTTGCCTTTGTGGGCAACGGTATCTTTACCGGAGTATATTACTCCCTGCAGAGACTATGCAAGACCAGAATGTACAGTGATATCCTTAGTAAAATCAACTTCTGGGGATGGCAGCTGATCATTTTATCTGCAGTAATCACACTGCCTCTAGGCTTTACCTCTTCTAAAGAGTATGCAGAGCTGGAGTGGCCTATTGACATCGCCATTACCCTGATTTGGGTAGTTTTTGGCTGGAACATGTTTGCCACTATTCTTAAAAGACGTGTACGTCACCTATATGTGGCCATCTGGTTTTACATAGCCACATTTGTTACTGTTGCGGTACTTCATATAGTAAATTCTTTTGGTCTTCCTATCAGCTTTATGAAAAGCTATAGCGCCTATGCGGGTGTACAGGATGCGCTGGTTCAGTGGTGGTATGGACATAATGCGGTTGCATTCTTCCTGACTACTCCTTATCTGGGCCTAATGTACTACTTTGTACCGAAGGCAGCCAATAGACCGGTGTATTCTTACAAATTATCTATTATCCACTTCTGGGCACTTATATTCTTATATATCTGGGCCGGCCCTCACCACCTATTATATAATGCGTTGCCTGACTGGGCACAGTCATTAGGGGTGGTATTCAGTATCATGCTTTTAGCTCCCAGCTGGGGAGGTATGCTAAACGGTCTTCTTACCCTTAGAGGTGCATGGGACCGAGTGCGAGAGGATCCT
>DATHVH010000179.1:0-18009 GCA_035461405.1 Anditalea sp. | reverse complement strand
AACCGTGAAAGCACTACGTAAAAACGTTTTGGCCAAGTGTTATGGTGGTGATATTTCCCGTAAAAGAAAGCTTCTTGACAAGCAGAAAAAAGGTAAGAAGCGAATGAGACAAGTAGGAAACGTGGAAATCCCGCAGGAGGCGTTTATGGCGGTTCTGAAGTTGGATTAATAAGTTATATTAAAAATTTCTAATCCAGCTTAAGTTTGAAGTACGAAGGACGAAGTACGAGATTAAATTTGATGTTGTGATTAATATTTAAATGGAATAAATTGGATATGCCTTTTATATCTGATTTATTCCATTAAATTTTTAAATCATGCAAATCTCCCTTCTGTCCAGGACAAAGAAATTCGCTATTGATGTATGGCTTTTTTGTGATAAGCTTCCTACCAATAGAGGGTTTAATAATTACGTAAATCAATTACTACGTTGTTCAAGTTCTGTTGGAGCTAATTATAGAGCAAGTCAACGTGCAAAATCTCCTGCAGACTTTACATACAAGCTTAAAATAGTAGAAGAAGAAGCTGACGAATCTTTGTTTTTTCTGGAATTGATAAAAGAAATTAATACGAATGAAAATCTTATAGAAGAAAATAGCCGGCTACTCAATGAAGGAAACGAAATTCTTTCTATGATAGTGGCATCTATAAAAAAAGCTAAAAACAATTAATTATACTAAGAGGGAAAATAATTAAATGGTTTGGGTTGATGGTAAAAAATTTGCCATGACGTCATCCCATCGTACTTCCCACTTCCAACTTCGTACTTCATGTTAATCGACGGTAAAAAAACTTCAGAAGAAATAAAAAATGAAATAGCAGCAAGAGTAGCTGAAATCAAAAATGAAGGAGGTAAAATCCCTCATTTGGCTGCAGTGCTGGTAGGATATGATGGTGCAAGCCAGACATATGTAAATGCGAAAGTGAAATCTTGTGAGCAGGTTGGGTTCGAATCTACGCTTGTTAGGCTGGAGGAAAACGTGACTGAAGAGGAGCTACTTAAAGTAGTGGAGGATATCAATCAAAATCCCGAAATCGACGGATTGATAGTACAACTGCCGCTGCCAAAGCATATCTCTGTAGAGAAAGTGACAGAAAAGATCAAACCCGAAAAAGATGTGGATGGTTTTACACCTTCCAATGTCGGTCGATTAGCACTTAACTGGCCCACTTATGTATCCGCTACTCCCAATGGTATTATGGAATTGCTAAAAAGATATAATATTGAAACTTCGGGAAAAAACTGTGTAGTTATAGGCCGTAGCCATATCGTGGGTTCTCCGATGAGTATCCTTATGGCCAGAAATACTAATCCTGGAAATGCCACCGTTACCTTGACTCATAGCCGAACCCAGAATCTCCCGGAGATTACCCGAAAAGCAGATATCCTAATAGTAGCCATAGGAAAACCTGGCTTTGTGACAGCTGATATGGTGAAGGATGGAGCTGTAGTCATCGATGTAGGCATCCATAGAGTGGAGGATGCTAGCAAAAAAAGTGGTTTCAGATTAATAGGAGATGTTAAATTTGATGAAGTTTCCGAAAAAGCTTCAGCAATTACACCTGTACCAGGTGGTGTGGGGCCCATGACCATAGCCTCGCTGTTGTCAAATACATTGTTAGCCGCAGAGAAGAAAATCTACAGATAAGAATTTATTCAGTAGAGATATAAATAAGCCGTTGATAGAGATTAGCGGCTTTTTTGTATTTTTAATGTCATCAAAAAAATAACCCGAATCGCTTTATGAAATATATTTATGCATTTGTACTTATAATTACCCTGGGAATCACTGGGTATGCTCAGGAGGCCCAATATCCTATAGTAAAAGGATTTGGAGGAATATATGAAATTCCTGAGGCTTCCGAAAGACCTGACCCGAATGCTGAATATAAAATTATGATTGATTTGGTATCCGCTGCGGATGATCCGGCCCAGATAAATAGAATGGTTGATAATATTGCGAGAATGATGAACCTCCATGGTTTGGCTGGAGTACCGCAGGATAATATGAAGGTGAAAGTGGCTATTCATGGTGGTGCGATATTCAGTATACTCAATGACAGTTATTACCAAAAACTATATGGAATAGATAATCCCAACTTAAAAGTTTACAAAGCTTTAAAAGATGCTGGAGTAGATATTTATGTATGCGGCCAGTCACTATTGGCGAGAGAGATGAAAACTTCTGATGTTTGGGAGGAGGCTACTTTAGCATTGTCCATGCTTACTACACTGACTACCTATATGCCACAGGGCTACCTGCTACTGAAATTTTAATTTTTTTAACCTATTATTATCCGATTTTAAAATTATCAATTTATATCTCTTTATACTTTTGACCTATGACTGACGAGGAGTTTGATGCATTATATCCTATTAAAATGCGAAAGCTCTCTAGTACTCATTGGACTCCTGTAACTATAGCTATGAAAGCTGTAGATTTCTTGGTGAAAGACCGACAAACAAAAGTGTTAGACCTTGGATCAGGAGCGGGTAAATTTTGCATAGTGGCGGCCATGAAGTCTGGGGCGGTTATTACCGGTATAGAACAAAGAGAGAATTTAGTTATCCTTTCTAGGAAACTCGCAAAACAATATAAATTGACGAATGTAGATTTTATTCTTGGAAATATTAAAGACATAGAGTTTAGTGCCTTTGACGGATTTTATTTTTTTAATTCCTTTCAAGAAAATGTAGACCTTACAGATAAGATAGATCCTGAAAACAGTCATAATACTGCTCTTTATGAGCAATACCGCTGTTTACTTAAAGATAAGTTAGATAAAGTTCCTATTGGGACCCGTGTAGTAACGTACTGCGGTGAGGGTGGCGTGATACCCGATAGTTACGCCATGTTGGGAAATTCTAATAAAGGAAAGCTTTTATTTTGGGAAAAACGGTATTAAATTTTTTAAATACAACTAGTCCTATATTCTACAGTTCATCATTTTCTATAACCTCAATTTTATCATAATTCTTCCCCTATTTAAAAAATTAAATAAATCTAATTTTTTATACTATATATAAGTATAGTAAATATAAAATTAACAGTATTAAATTTTTATTTTACCCAGATTTTCATTTGATAATATCAAATCTATTAATAGTATAGTAATTATATTATGAATGGTTAGGATTTATTTTACTTTTCCACCAGATTTAAGTACATATAAACTTTAACCCTACATAATATGAAGAAAGCACTACTAATTTGCATTTTGGTTTTGCTCACCGCAAACCTTACATGGGCCCAGACCAGAACCGTGACGGGCAGAGTAACTTCAGCAGATGAACCTGACGGCATTCCTGGAGTGAATATTTTGGTAAAGGGTACTTCCATAGGTACAGCCACGGACCTGGACGGAAGTTTTTCTTTAGGAGTGCCTGCTGAAAATGACGTTTTGCAGGTAAGCTTCTTGGGATATTTAAGCCAGGAAATCCGGATAGGAAATAGATCCGACATCAATATCACCTTACAGCCGGATCTTCAGACTTTAGGAGAAGTAGTGGTAGTAGGATATGGTGAGCAGGACAGAAAAACCCTGACCAGCGCTATTTCCTCCATAAGGGGAGCTGATGTAGCAAACCTACCAATTACCAGTCCTGATCAGTTACTCCAAGGAAGAGCAGCAGGAGTGGTGGTAAATACAGAATCAGGAGAGCCCGGAGGAGGAATGAATATCAGGATAAGAGGAACCACTTCTATCACCGGTAATTCGGACCCTTTATATGTCATAGATGGAGTACCCATTATTTCTGATAATCTGGCAGCTACTACCTTTGGTCAGCCGGTAAACCCCTTGGCAGATTTAAATCCTGCAGATATAGAATCCATGGAAATCCTCAAAGACGCATCAGCTACTGCGATTTATGGAGCGAGGGCTGCCAATGGTGTAGTATTGATTACTACTAAAAGAGGGCAAAAAGGGAAACCTACTGTTAATATCAGTGCATATGGAGGTATATCTGAACCATGGAGAAGTCCAAATGCATTGCGGGTGGATGGCCCTACTTTCGAAAGGTTACAGAATGAAGCCCGGAGAAATAACTGGACGGACAGATATGGATCTATAGAGGCATTAAATGAAAATGGGCAACCCTTTGCGCCTCCTTTCCCTAATCCTGATCAAGCAATAGATACGAATTGGTTTGATGAAATTTTCCAGACAGGGAGTATTAGAAGTTTGGACGCTTCTGTAGCCGGAGGGGATGATAAGATAAAATACTTTGTTTCCGGAAATAATTTTGCGCAGGAAGGGTTAGTACGGCCATCAACTTTTGAAAGAAACAGTGCCCGATTAAACCTTGATTTCATGGTTTCACCCAGATTAAAAATTGGTACCAGTACTACTTATTCAGTAAATACCAGAAACAGGGCACTTAATGGAAATGCTATAGAAGGAGCTCTTTCTACTGCATTTTTCTACCCAAGTAATTATCCAATATATAATGATGACGGAACTTACTATCGCCCTTTTTGGGAAAACCCGGTAGCTGTAGCTAATGAGACGGATTATTTGATGAGGACTACCAGATTGATAGGTAGTATCTATGCTGATTGGGAAATTGCCAATGGGCTAGTTTTCCGAAGCACGTGGAGTATTGACAATAATTTGGTGGAAGAAGATCGTTACTTCAATACCTTTCTTGCAGCCGGTGCTGCACTTAACGGATCCGCCCAATCTTTCGTAACTAGGAGCAATAATTGGATTAATGAGAATGTACTTACCTATCAGAAATCCTTTAACGACCACAGTTTAAATGTGCTTGTGGGAAATACGCTTCAGGAAAACCAGTTTTTGAGAACTCAGGCCTTCGGTCAGGGATTCCCGTCAAATTCATTCCAGAGAATAGAATCCGCAGCTGTAAAGAATGCCAGCAGCACAGGAAGCTCATGGGGAATTGCCTCATTTTTTGGAAGGGTGAATTATGGATTTCAAAACAAGTATCTTCTAACAGTAAATATGAGAGCGGATGCTTCATCCAGATTTGGAGCGGATAACCGATGGGGATATTTCCCATCTGTAGCGGGCGCTTGGCGGGTGATAGAGGAAGGTTTTCTACAGAGTGGAACCACTTTATCCGATCTTAAAATTAGGGCTAGTTATGGAATTACTGGAAATCAAGGGGGTATAGGAGATTTTCAGGCCATTGGTCTTTGGGGAGGTATGCGTGGAGGCCTCAATTTAGGAGGTGTTGGCCAACCTGTAGGTCCAGCATCCTATGTAGATGCACCAGGAATTGCTCCAAATCAATTAGCAAACCCTAATTTAAAATGGGAAACTACTGCACAGTTTAATATTGGAGTGGATATAGGGCTTTGGCAGGATCGTCTGACCTTGACTATGGATTATTATGATAAGCAAACCAAGGACCTATTGCTTGATGTACCAGTTCCAAAATCCTTAGGATATAGCATTCTTACCCAAAATTTCGGTGAAATGGAAAATAAAGGGATTGAATTAGGTATCAATTCCACTATTATAGCTAGACCTGACTTTACCTGGAATGCGAGTTTTAATATAGCCAGAAACGATAATTTGGTTAAGAGACTTGCCTTTCCATTCACCACTTTCACTAGAGATTATGTAAGAGTGGAAGAAGGGTATCCGTTGAACTCTTTCTGGGTACATGTGCAGGAAGGCGTAGACCCTCAGACAGGGGATATCATCTGGGACACGATGGGAGATGATGTTTTTAATCCAAATACGCATCGTCAAATTTTCGGTAGCGCAATCCCTCGTTATGTGGGAGGATTGACCAATACGGTTAATTTTAAGAATTTTGATTTTATGGTTTTCTTCCAGTTCAGCGAAGGAAACAATACCCTAAATTACGGAAGGTTTTTCTTTGAGCACGGAGGAGAAAGGACCACAGGGTATTCGGCACAACAGCTGGACAGATGGCAGCAGCCGGGAGATATCACAGATGTCCCAAGAATGGCTTCCAGAAATTACAGCGCCGACCTCAGGCCTTCCAGACATGTGGAGGATGGATCATTTCTTAGGTTAAAGAATACCAGTTTAGGATATAGTCTTCCAACTGAACTTTCTTCAAGAGTGGGAGTAACCCGAGCCAGGATCTATGTATCTGCCCAGAACCTGCTTACATGGACCAATTATACAGGATTAGATCCAGAGGTAAGCACAAGTCCTACTAATCTTGTGTCTGGGGTTGATATAGCAGTTATGCCCCAGCCCAGGACATATACGCTAGGTTTAAACTTGACATTTTAAAAGCCAGAAAATATGCAAAAGAATATATATAAATCATTTTCTATAGCGCTAATTCTTAGTTTAACGATAAGTCTTAGCTGTAACGTACTGGACCAGGAACCACAGTTTCAGATAGCTACTGAGGAAGCCTTTGCAAATCCGGTAAATGCTGAAGCTTCCCTGAATGGACTTTACAATGAAGCTCAATTAGTGTATAACTGGAGAGTACAAACGCTCGGTGAATTAGCGTCTGATCTGGTCCAGAGTGTAGATACTTGGGATAATTTCAATGTGATTGATGAATTTCGCCAAACCCCAGATAATACTGAAGTAGACGATTTATACACACAAATTTATCGAACTATTGACTTGGCTAACAACATCATCGCCTTTGCGCCCGGTGTCCCTGGTTTGGATGATGCCAGAGTAAACAATATGCTAGGGCAGGCTTATACCTTTAGAGGCATGATGTATTTTGAATTGGCAAAGTATTTTGGCGGGATTCCTGGCAAATATGGAGAACTTGGAGTAGTGATAGAGACTGAACCCTCTATAGGAATAAATGATCAGTCTTTCAAATCCAGAGCTTCCCTAGAAGATACATGGAACCAGATTAGGTCTGATCTCGAAATGGGGGAATCTTTACTTCCCGAAACCAGGGCCAGTAATTTCCTTTCTCGCTCAAGGCTGGTAAAAGCAGCTGCGACTGCTATGCTGGCTCGTTATTATCTATATCTCGATAATTGGGCGCAGGCAGAGTCCTATGCCTCCCAGGTTATCAGTCAGGCTACCTATCAGTTAGTTACTCCTTTTTCTGACATATTCAGAACCGACTTCTCAGCAGAATCTGTTTTTGAGATGCATTATAATGTGGTCGATTTCAGTAGTTTTAGACAATGGTACTATCCTGCCAGCCTAAATGGTAGAGGTGGCTTATCCTTTCATCCACCTTTTGCAGCCGAACTATTGGCTAGAGTTGGGCAAGATACCAGAAGCAATCTGATAGCATTAAATCCAGCTTTCGGAGGGGTATATTATTCTACTAAGTTTGATCAACTGCAAAATGCCAGTAATGTGCCTGTCATAAGGATAGCTGAATTGTATCTTATCCGAGCGGAGGCTCGGGGAAGACAGAACAATGTCAATCTTGGATTGGAAGACTTAAATGCGGTTAGAAATAGGGCAGGCTTACCGAATGCTTCTGCTGCATCTGGTGATGACCTGGTGGACTTAGTATTGGATGAAAGGAGATTTGAGTTTGCTATAGAGGGGCACCGATTCTTTGATATGGCACGGACAGATCGGGCAGTTACTGAATTCTCAAACATACCTAGAACTACAGGAGCGTCACTTTATTCTATTGGTTCCAGAGACAGATATATAATGCCGATCCCAAATTCAGAAATATTTACTAACCCAAATATGGTTCAAAACCCAGCTTATAGATAATGAAGAGATTTAATATGAAAATGATTATTTTATTGGCTGGTACACTATTATGGTGTACCAGTTTTTCAATAGTGTTTGCACAGGGAATTTCAGCATCGGCTACTCCCAATCAGCTTATAGCCGGAGATATGGATGTAGTGGAGCGGGACCATTCCATATCTGCTAATGGTAGAAATTTAAATTACAAGTCTACAGCAGGCTATATGAATATGACCAATGAAGCTGGAGAACCCAAGGCAAAGTTTTATTTTACTGCCTATACGCTAAACAATGTGGCCAGAGCAAGAGACAGACCCATCACCTTTGTATTTAACGGAGGTCCAGGATCTGCTTCAGTATGGCTACACATGGGAGGACTGGGGCCCCGCATGATTAAAATGACGGATGATGGGGAAGCTACGAAACCGCCATACGAAGTCATCAATAATCCTGATACTTGGTTGGATAAAACTGATTTGGTTTTCATTGACCCTATCGAGACAGGCTATAGCCGTCCTGCAGAGGGAGAAGACAAAAAACAGTTTCTCGGATATGTGGAGGATATAGCTTCAGTAGGTGATTTTATCAGGGCCTATGTTTCAGAGTATAAAAGGTGGAATTCCCCCAAGTTTCTTTCCGGTGAGAGCTACGGAACTACCAGAGCTGCCGGGCTATCAGGGTACTTGCAGGATAGATATGGTATGTATCTAAATGGTATTATTATGATCAGTGCGGTGACCAATTTTGCTACGATCTTATTTGAGAAAGGTCATGATTTACCGTATATCATGTATTTACCTACCTATGCAGCCATAGCGGAGTATCATAAAGCTTTGCCCAATGAGGTTTCAGATCTGGAAGGATTTATAGCTGAAGTGAGTGAGTATGCGAGGGGAGAATATGCCACCATGCTGATGAAAGGAGATAAACTGACGGATGAGGACAAAGAAAAGCTAGCTGATAAGCTGCATGAATATACTGGCCTTTCGAAGCAGTATTTGGCCAACACACATTATAGAATCAACATAAGTCGATTTGTTAAAGAACTGCTCAGAGATAGAAAACAAACCGTGGGAAGATTGGATGGTAGGATCTTGGGAGTAGATTATGACCATGCTGGAGAAGGTTACGATTTTGATCCAAGTTATAGCAAGGCTATCTATGGCCCCTATGCGATGGCTATAAATGATTATATCCGAGGGGAGTTGGGCTTTGAAACCAATAATGCATATGAAGTACTCACCGGCCGGGTAAGGCCATGGAACTATAGTAATGTACAAAATGCGCATCTTAATAATTCAGAAACCTTGAGAGGTGCCATACATAAAAATCCATATTTGAAAGTTCTTTTTATAAATGGGTATTATGATCTCGCTACACCTTTTTTCGCTACTGAATATACCGTGGACCATATGCTATTAGATCCTTCTCTTAGAGATAATATCGAGATGTCATATTATAAATCAGGCCACATGGTCTACATCCACAGGCCATCTCTGGATAAGATGACCACTGATGTAAGGAGCTTTTATGATAGGGTTCTAGAGTAAATGATATGTTTATAATAGAAAAGTTGGAGTACGAAAACTTCGTGCTCCAGCTTTCTACTCTAAATATAAACCCCTACCTTTGCACGCTAAATTAAAATAACAGCGGTTCAATCACCCCGCTTAATCAAAAATTATATGCAGGTAAGAGAAGAAGTAGAGCGAGGGAATAAGCTTCCGTTAATGGAAGCTTTTTATACTATACAGGGTGAGGGCACATTCACTGGACACCCTGCTTATTTTATAAGGTTGGGTGGCTGTGATGTAGGATGTGTCTGGTGTGATGTGAAGGATTCTTGGGAAGGAGAAAAATGGCCAGTAAAACCAATTGAAGAAATAGTAGCTGAGGCAGAAAGATTTCCAGGGCGATTGGTAGTGATTACAGGAGGGGAACCCCTGTTGTATAATCTTGATCCACTTACATCATTACTTAAAGAAAGAGGATTTACTATCAATATAGAAACTTCAGGAACTCATCCATTTTCGGGGAAATTTGACTGGGTGTGTTTTTCACCCAAAAAGTTTAAAGCGCCCCATCCGAGTATTTATGAAAAAGCAGATGAACTTAAAGTCATTGTTTTTCATAAAAGTGATATTGAATTTGCAGAAAAACACGCTGCTATGGTCAAAAAAGAATGTATCAAACTTCTTCAGCCTGAGTGGAGCAAAGCTAAGGAAATGACAAATTTAATAGTGGATTATATTAAAGTTTTCCCAAATTGGAAAATATCCCTGCAAACTCATAAATTTATGGATATTCCTTAAGGTTATGAAATTGCCATATACCTAAAAAGTCCATCGATATGGAAAATATGGATATGGTGATTACATTCTGCATTTGCGGAATCAGGCATAGCTTTATAAAAATATTATCACATGAAAAAGTACCCTCTTCTGCTTATCTTGTTTTGCCTGGTTTCATCCCTCATGGCGCAGGAATATTCTGTTATAGACAAGAAAGCTATACGGTTACATGAAGAGGCAGAGCAGTTGGTCTTTCGTAAAAAGTACGATGAAGCGATAGATAAATACAAAGCATCAATTGACAGAAGCAGTGATTTTTTTGAATCGTATATACGGTGGTCCCAGTTGCTGCTCACCAAAGGTGATCCGGAGCAGGCGCTTGCAGTGGCTGAAAAAGGAGCTGGTAGGATAAAAAATAATTCCCGTATGCAAGGTAGTTTCGGTTGGCTCATTACGAATATATTGATGAGCACCGGAGAATTTGAAAAAGCAATAGATAAATTCAATCAGTCTGAGTCCCACTTTAATCCCAGCTTAAAGCAGAATACAAATTATAAAGAGATAAAACGACAGCTGGAATTTATTCAAAAGCACATAGCGTCACCTATGGATATCCAAAAGGAAAGACTGCCCGCACCTTTGAATAATTTCACTTTACAATACTTCCCTGTACTCACTGCCGACAGTAAGAAAATCTTGTTTACTAAAAGAGACGGTATTACTCACCAGGATCATGAGGATATTTATGTATCCTATTATGAAGAAGGTTCTTGGTCAAACCCGACTCCCATAGCGGAAACGGTTAATACACTTTATAACGAAGGAACGTGTACTATTTCTGCTGATGGTAATATTTTAATATACACTTCTTGTGATGCCCCAGATTCTTTTGGTAGCTGTGATTTATATGTAACCTACAAGGTGAATGGTAAATGGCAAAAACCTACCAATATGGGAAAAAATGTAAATTCCAGGCAATGGGATTCCCAGCCATCTCTTTCGGCAGATGGCAGCATTTTGTTTTTCTCATCCAACCGGAGAGGTGGATACGGGGGCAATGATATTTGGTATACCGCCCGGCAAGGAGGCGGTACCTGGTCTGAGGCCAAAAATCTCGGGTCAGGGGTAAATACTCCCAAAGATGAAGTTTCTCCTTTTATTTATTTCAATAATGAACTGCTCTTTTTCGCTTCCAATGGCCATTTGGGATTTGGAGGAATGGATCTTTATATGTCTAAAATGATAGATGGAGAATTTGCAGAACCGGTAAATATGGGTTACCCAATTAATGATCACAAAGACCAGTTAGCCTTATTCATCACAGCCCAGCGTGATTATGCTTATTATACTGAAAATACATTTAGAGAGGGAAGGCTGGACGGATCTTACTTGTACAGGTTTGCCTTTCCCGAAGAGATAGATTTAGGTGAGAAAATATTAGTAACTGAAGGAAGGGTCCTTGATCAGAAGACTGGACGCCCTATTAGTGCAAAGCTGAGCTTAGTAAGTCTGATGAATGACAGCACCATTTATGAATTCCAGTCAGATGGGGAAAACGGTAAATTTATGATGCTATACCCAGACCAAAGTTTTTCAGGTTTGTATGTGGAAAAGGAAGGTTTTCTCCCAAAGATTTATAATGTAGAAAAAGACAGTCTAAAAAATAAAAAGAACATAGAAATAAACCTTACGCCAGTGGCTTCAGGTGAGCAGTTTATATTTGAGAATGTCTTTTTTGATTTTGATAAGGCAGATTTGAAACAGGAATCTAGAAGTTCGCTACGAAGACTACAGGATTTTTTAAGGGCGAATCCAATGGTTAAAATTACGATAGTAGGGCATACGGATAATGTGGGCTCTTCAAGTTATAATCAAAGTCTGAGCTATAAAAGAGCAGAATCTGTCAAAGCCTACCTGATTGATCAGGGGGTGTCTGAAGAAAAATTGGCCACATTAGGTATGGGGGATAAGCAGCCCATAGTTTCAAATGATACTGCTGAACTGAGAGCGCTGAACAGAAGAATAGAAGTAGTAATACAATAAGCTTAATAATTTGGATTTGCCATAGAGATAATTTCCGCAATAGACTATTCGTAATAGACTAATAAGATTTATCCCTAATTCTCTGGGGCTTCGTAGTTACAAACTATGGTTGGCTATAAATTATTCCTTCTTACAAATTCATTTCACACCCAAAGGTGTTTACTCTAACTGGCTATAGGTGAAAAAATGTCTCTCATTTTAATGAATATTCGTTTTGAATATGTAAAAATTTCTAAGGTCTATTTAACTGTATTTTCAATCCCTTAATTACAAACCAACTATTATTTTTCAATCAGTATTAAGTAATACATATTCCAATTTAAAATGAAAAGACTTTTTATTGATACTGTAAAATAGAGATTAATTAAGAAGATTGATCACTTAGATATTTTATATAAATTATCAATTTTTAAATTCAACTGCACATATTATAAATTTTTGTTAAAGATAGGTTGAGCCTGGTTTTATTTGCTGATCATCTGCATCAAAGTGAATACATTCTTTCAACAAAAAATCGAAATATATATACCCATGCCTATTTAAAGATTGCATTTTAAAATGTTGACAGATGAATAGTTTTGAATTTTATATATAATGAAAAATATTAATCTGAAATTGTACTATTTTCCATTATCCTATAAGAATTTACAGGAAAATACACCTAAACAGTAAGGTGATTATTATCTGTTTTTATAGGAAAAATCAACATATTTATTAAATAAAGTCAATATTTTAACCAATTATTGACTATAAATGTAATATTTAAATGCTTCTATCTATTTACTCCATATTAGATAATTACAATCTGGATTAAGCCAATATTAACTTTTTTTAATATTTGTTAAAAAAAAATTTTATTTGGTATTAATATAATTTTTAATTAATATTTTTATTATTGTTGGTTATTGTTTTAATTTTTAAGAATAATATATGGTGTTTTTAGCTTTTTTACTATGTTAAAATTGAGTTTAATTTTTAAATATCTCTTTAATTATGATGGTAACATTGGATTATTACATGAGAAGCGTTAAAATTGAGCATCGTTAAACCAAAAAATTATTAATTATGAGGAAAGTTTTACTTCTAGGACTCATGCTTCTTTTCGCATCGGCTACAGCCTTTGCCCAAAGTAGAGTAGTGACTGGAAAAGTATCTTCTACGGAAGATGGGCAGCCTGTACCAGGGGCATCTATTATAGTAAAGGGTACATCCATTGGTGTTGCCAGTGATATTGATGGTAATTATTCTATTAATGTACCAGCTGGAAGCAATGAGCTTCTGTTTAGTTTTGTGGGTTTGATTACTCAAGAAAGAACTATAGGTAATCAATCCATTATTAATGTGGAATTACAACCTGATCTTAAGCAACTTCAAGAAGTTGTTGTAGTAGGTTACGGTGAAATGACAAAAAGAGAAGTAACAGGAGCTATATCTTCTGTAGGTTCCAAGGACATCCAGAATTTGCCTGTTGCCGGTGTAGATCAAGCTATACAGGGTAGAGCGGCAGGTGTATTAGTAAGTTCTGCATCTGGTACTCCAGGTGGAGCTATTAGTATAAATGTTAGAGGTACTGCTTCTATTTCAGCAAGTAACGAACCTTTATACGTTGTAGATGGAATGCCTATTTATTCAGGTAATACATCTAGTGCCGCATTGGGAGGTCAAGTTACTAATGTTCTATCTCAGATTAATCCTAATGACATAGAATCCATTGAAATATTAAAAGATGCAGCTTCTGCAGCTATTTATGGTTCAAGAGCTGCTAACGGAGTTGTATTGATTACAACAAAACGTGGTAAAGCTGGAAAAGCACAGGTTGATCTATCTATGTATAGAGGTATCCAAGAACCTACTCGTAGAGTTGAAAATGTAACAGGTTCTCAGTGGAGACAGATAATGAATGAATCAAGAGCAAATGATGGAAGACCTCTTCCGTTTACAGAAGACCAAGTGGCCAATGCTCCTGATGCTGATTGGTATGATCAGATATTCAGAACTGGAACTGTAGAAGATTACAATGTTTCTGTAAGAGGAGGCAATGAAAACACTCAGTATTTTGTGTCTGGAGGCTTTTTTGAGCAAAATGGATTTATTAAATCATTTGACTTTACTCGTTTCTCTACCAATGTGTCTATTGACCATAAGTTTAACGAAAATTTTGATATGCGTACTGGCATAAGACTAGTTAACACACGTCAGAATTTGAATAATAATGATAATAATATCTTTGGTGCATTTAGTTCAGCCCAATTAGGAAGACCTGATTTTGATGTCTTTACTGAAGAAGGTGATTATAATCATGGGTTTAGTACGCTGATTGGACACCCTACTGCGATTGTAAGCGAAGTTAAAAATGAACTTAATGAATATAGACTGCAGCCAAATATGGCCGTTGGATATAAAATTATACCTGGATTAAGATTTGAGACTTCATTCAGAGCAGATATTATTTATGGTAGACAGGATCGCTATAATCCTAATACTGTTAGAAGTGGCTTTGCTACTAATGGACAAGGTATTCAAAACAACAATTTGTTTACGACCTACCTAAATGAAAATATTCTTACTTACAGTAAATCTATTGGACAGGATCACGTATTTGATGCACTAGTGGGTCAATCTTACCAGCATTATATTACTGAAACTGGGTCTGTGACTGGTATCAATTTCCCAGGTCCTGCATTTAAATACATTACTTCTGCTGCTGAGGTTAACTCGGGTACAACGAGTAGAACTGAATATGCATTATTGTCTTATTTCGGCCGTGTTAATTATCGTTGGAAAGAGAAACTTTTGCTTTCAGCTAACATTAGAACGGATGGTTCATCTAGATTTGGTCAGGAAACTAGATTCGGTGTATTCCCGGCAGTTTCTGCAGGTTATATCCTTTCTGAAGAAAGCTTCCTTAAAAATTCTTCTGTTATCAGCTTATTGAAAGGTAGAGTTTCTTATGGTGTTACTGGTAATCAGGACGGTATCGGTAATTTTGATGCGCTTAATTTATATTCTGCTGGAGCAAATTATTTGGCTTCTCCAGGTTTCGCACCTTCACAGTTACCAAATCCATTCTTAAGTTGGGAAGAAAGTTCTACACTTAATTTTGGTGTAGATATGAACTTCTTAAATGATAGATTTCAAATATCAGCTGAATATTTTGATCAAAATACTACAAACTTACTTCTTAACAAGCCAATACCTAATACTTCAGGATTTACGAGTATAACGGAAAATATTGGATCAATGAGAAATAATGGTGTTGAACTTTCCTTGGCAGGAAATATTGTAAGTACAAGAGGTTTTAACTGGGATACTCAATTCAATATTTCATTTATCAAAAATGAAGTTACTGGTATAGTAGATGAGGCAACTCCAATCAACTCTCTACAAAGTAGAGCTGCAGTAGGTCAACCTTTAGGTGCATTCTTTCTTATTGAATCACAAGGTGTAGATCCTCAAACAGGTGATTTGATGTTCGTAGATTTCAATGGAGATGGTCAAATCACTCCTGATGATAGACAATATTTAGGTAAGCCAAATCCAGATTATTTTGGTGGTTTAAATAATACATTCACGTATAAAGGTTTTGATTTAAACGTGTTTTTCCAATTCACTTATGGATTTGATATAATCAACAGATCTGCACAATTTAATCAGCACTTAGGATTTTCTACCTGGGGTATGTCTGAATTGGTTCTTGACAGATGGCAGCAGCCAGGTGATATAACAAATATGCCTAGAGCTACTCTTCTTGATCCAAATCGTAATAACAGAGTTGATTCTGACAGATGGATGGAAGACGGATCTTTCTTACGATTGAAAAACCTTTCTCTAGGATATACCTTGCCTCAAACACTTACTCAAAGGATAGGAGTAAGACAGGCTAGAATTTATGGTATGGCTCAAAATCTAGTTACTTGGACTAATTATACAGGATGGGATCCTGAGCTTAATTCAAACCCAGGTGCCAACATAGCTCGTAATTATGATTTCTTAACCTTCCCACAAGCTAAAACTTACACTGTTGGTTTAAACATTGGTTTCTAATTAAATAGATGAAAATTAATATGAAAAGATATTATAAAAATAAAGTTCTTATGGTTTTAGCAGCAACTGGGATTTTCTTTTCCAGCTGTTCAGAAGAACTAATAGAATTTGAACCCGTTGCAGCTTTGTCTTCAAGTGCTGTCTTTGTAGACCAATCTGGAGCAAATGCTGCAGTATTGGGAATGTATGGTGGATTAGCTGGAGCTAATAATCTTGGATTTAGAATGAACGTGGTCGGAGACATAGCCTCTGATGATGTTACTCATACAGGATCTTTTAATACTTGGAGAGATTTAGCATTAGCTCAATGGGATCAGGTAAATGGTGAAATCAGTGTGATCTGGTCTTCCTCTTATAATAGTATAAACAGGGCTAATAATATAATTGCCCAAGTGGATGGTATTCAGATGGAGCAAGCACTTAAAGATCAGTACAAGGGTGAAGCTTTATTCGTTAGAGCATTAAATCACTTCAATCTTACTCGTTATTTTGGTGATGTGCCTATTGTAAGTACACCTACAGCAGCTCCTATTGATGATAGATATTTTGTATCAAGAGATCCTCAAACAGCTGTTTATCAACAAATCCAGCAGGATTTAACTCAAGCTATAGGATTGCTTCCGGTAAGTTATGCTTCTAATAATAACACTAGACATAGAGCAACTAGAGGAGCTGCTCAAGCTCTATTGGCGAGACTGAATCTGTATACAGAAAACTTTACAGCTGCAGAAGCTTCTGCTACGGAAGTTATTTCTAATACTACTTATAGTTTAGCACCATTTGAAAATGTAGTTTCTACTAAAGGTACACCAGAAGCTATTTTCGAATTGTTCTTTGATGCAAATAACCAAAATCCTGTAACCTTCTGGTATGGAAGGTCTAATGGAGGAAGGTATGAATTTGGAGCCACTCCTAGCTTATGGAATGCATATGCGGATGGTGACTTAAGAAGAACTTCTTCAGTAAGAGAGGAAGCTCCTGATACTTTTGTGAACTGGAAGTACAGAGACAATACTACGGGTACAGATGGTGTGCATGTTATCAGATTAGCAGAAGTTTATTTGATTAGAGCAGAAGCAAGAGCTAGAAACGGTAACTACGCTGGTGCTGCTGAAGATATTCAAACTGTAAGAAGAAGAGCCTTTGATGATCAAACTATAGTGGTGGTACCTCCTACCAATATGGAAGAAGCATTGGACTTAATCTTGGCAGAAAGAAGAGTTGAGTTGGCTTTTGAAGGCCATAGATGGCATGATTTAGTAAGAACAGGAAGAGCAGTTAGTGTTCTTAATATTCCAGAATTTAGAACTTTGTTGCCAATACCATTGTCAGCTACAGAAGTAAATTCTAACCTAACTCAAAATCCTGGTTATTAATTTAACTATCGCATTTCTTTAATAAAAAAACGGCTGGTTGTTTAACTAGCCGTTTTTTTTATATTCTTTAATTCTTCATATATACACTTTGATGCCTTAATAAAATGGAATAGGTGAAGGATGTAAATTACCTTCGCTCAATTGTAGGCAGTGATTTTTCACTCGGATTAAAATACACTCATTTAAAATGACAAACAGCTGATATTTATAAAATTAATGTATATATACTTTTCATGCCCAAGATAAAATAGATAAAAATTGTGTTTTTCCTTTGGTGGAATGTGAACCTTCGTCTGTCGACATTTTCCAAATTAAATAATAGCTTCTTATGAATTTTTGGCAAGATTGCGGATAATCAAATTAAATTATTTTTAAATGTATATTAGGAATTATTAAACGTTAATATATTAGGTAGAATCTATTATATTCAAATTATCGATTAATACTTATTCTATTAAAACTCTGATAAATGTTATGATAAATTATAAAGTTATTACATCCCTGTTTTTATTTTTCACTGGTGTAGGATCATTACTAGCCCAAACTGCAGTCGGTAACAATGATGGTAGGCAAACGCTCATTGATTTGAAAGATAATCATGGGACTTATGT
>DATHVH010000178.1:0-2768 GCA_035461405.1 Anditalea sp. | reverse complement strand
ATAATAGAATCACAGGGTGGTGGGGAGCTACTTTATCTAATGCTTCCCGGCGGAGAGAGGGATCATTGCGGATCAACAAACCAAACTCCCCTTCTATCCATTCTCCTTTGGGAGTGGTTTTTACCAAACGTGCTATTGAATCTAATGCTTGGACTCCACTTAACCCAGTTATAAAATCCACCCCTGGTTTAAATGAAACCCCTATTGGAGGTTTCCAGCCCAAGTGTTCGTGTGCATCATTGAAACCAGGCACTACTGTTTTACCTTTGAGATCAATAGTTTTTGTTTCTTTGCCTATCAATTCCTTGATGGAAGCTGTGGAGCCGATAGCCTTTATTTTGTTGCCTTCAATGGCCAATGCTTCTACCCACAATAGTGTAGTATCGGAAGTAAAAATCTTGCCATTATATAGGACTATATCGGCAGTCTGACCATATGCTAACTGTAACAGGAATAATCCTGCCGCAAGGAGGGTTATTATATTTCTGTACATTGTTTCCGAAGCTTTTTTATGTAAATATCTAGCTTAGCATATTATTAAAATTGTACAGAGACGACATTTCAAAATGGCAACATACCTTGTAGGCGTATTGAAGTACGTCCCAATTCTTCGTCAATAAATGTAGGAATTACTCCCGCAAACTCTTTAAAGTCTCGGATCAAATGAGCCTGGTCAAAATAACCGCTGGCATGTGCTATCTGGGTCCAGCTAAAATCAGGATACCTTTCATGCATACGGTAAGCATTTGAAAAGCGTACAACGCGTAAATATAGTTTGGGAGGTAAACCTATGCGCTCCTTACATTTCCGTTCCAATTGACGGAAGCTTAAACAAGCCTTACTTGCCAATGCCTCTACGGTCATAATTTCATTTGTGCAAAAAGCATGATAAATCGCATTATCAAAATTTTCAAGACTTCTCATTTTGTCAACTTTTTTGAGAAGAAAAGCTTCGACAACATCTTTCATCTTCCCATAGTTGTCTGTATTTTGCAGTTGCTCGTTTACTTGAGCTATTTCTAAACCGATTAGATCTACGCTACTATATGTTTTATTAAATAATTCGTATACCGAAATGCCCAATAATCTATGTAAGGCCCCTGGATACAAACCTACACGTATAACTAAATTTTGATGGCCTATTGTAATATTAACTCGCTCTGTAAATGGTCCTACTATTATACTTGGAGCATTAATTTGTCTTATACCAGTATGCTGATTGAGGCTGATGCAAGGATCGTGTGGATAAAAATACAGGCTATGTTCCGGAATGGGTGGATGCACAGCACTAGTTGGAGAAATATCCTTATCCAATTCCGCATTATAAACCATCAGGTTACTTACAAAACCTCTGAGTTTGGGGTGCGGCTGATAAAATTGGATAAACATTTTATGATAATTTGTAAGTAAAATGATTATTTTATTTCCTCTTTTAAAACATTGGCTCTATTTATTTAATGTTTAAACTATTGAAATATAATGTTTTACGATATTTAGCGATATATTGTTAGAGGTACTTGACAAAAAATTTTGCATTTAATAATTTAAAAAGTGGAATTGGGGATTAATAGTTTTCTGAACAGTAGTGTCCTCACCCTGTACTATCAATAAACTCTTGTGTTGGTAGATTACCTTATAACAATAATAGCAAGCCTCTCACAATAAAGTTCTAGGAAAACTACCAAATCTCTTCTATCAAAATATAATAGTCTCCGACCATAGGCTGGAATCTCCCAGTGGGTAGTGGATTTTCAGAGAGGTTGACATATAGCTTAAAGTCCCCTTCGCTTCCCCAACTTTTTACGGTAGTAGTTAGATTGAAAGTGACTTCCCCTTCCCCTTTTTCTACTATTTTATATTTTTCATCCATCATCCTCATTGAGTTAATGGCACCTCCGTTGTTAAATCCGATCATCATAGTGGCTGAATCACGGGAAGTCAATAAGTACCGCACGGTGATCTCCATTGATGACTCCTTTCCATCTTGAAGTTCACCTTCATATTTTACCTGCATGACTTTTATTCTGTCTTTATTTGTATGGGATTGGAGGTCAGTGGTTCCTGAAAAAAAAGACATTAATAAAGCAAAAAGTAACTGTATCATCATATTGAATCTTATAATTTTCGTTAATGATAAAACATTTTTTAATTATATGCCAGTTTTTATTATCATTCAAAGAAATACCAATCCGATAAGGTACTCAAATAATTCCCTTTATGAGACTTACCTTTACATTTATCAAATTTGTGTTGAAATTTCGTATCGTCGACTTAATTTTTTTATTATGTCCTCATTCATATAAGTAAATTACATGATCAATTAGGGTTCTCCTTTACGATAATAATTTTGCACTTGGGAACAAAAATATATTAGTCCGGCAATGAAAAGGCTACATATGCATCCCCGGAGGGTCCTCCAAGTTTACCTCCTCCCGTTGCAGGAATTACTACGTACTGCTTTCCGTCTACTGAGTAGGTACTTGGTGTTGCATACCCCCCATAAGGCAGTTTGGTTTCCCATAGCACTTCACCTGTATCCTTATCAAATGCCCTGAATTTCTCATCTCGGGTTGCGCCTATGAAAATCAGTCCGCCGGCTGTAACTATGGAACCTCCAAAGTTTTCTGTTCCTGTTATTTCATGGCCCTGCTGGGTCAGCTCTTCATGTTCGCCCAGTGGTACTTTCCATTTAATTTTACCGGTAGCCAGGTCCAAAGCATTGAGGGTTCCCCATGGAGGGGCAGTGGCAGGATAGCCATCAGGATCCA
>DATHVH010000177.1:0-2263 GCA_035461405.1 Anditalea sp. | reverse complement strand
CCAATGGTATTTGTCTTTGGGTCAGCAAAATACTGGGTATTGAAATAGCCGCCCCAGTCAAAGGTACCCTCATTACCTATACCTCCTAACTTTGCATAATCCATCGCTGTACTGGACAGGCCCGCACCACCGGAAAAGAATTTCCTCTCCCCTCTTACCGGGTAATCTGGATCGTAAAAGGTAGTATTTAGCGTTCTCCACTCTCCGTTTTCTTTAGTATGAACAGGCAGCAGACGATTTGCTTTGGATTCAGGCAGATAAAACCAAGTGTCTTCCATTCCCAGAGGATCAAATATTCTTTCCCTTAAAAATCTGTCAAATGATTCTCCTGAAACGATTTCTACGAAGTATCCCAACACATCCAACCCTTCACTATAAGTATACTTCTCTCCTGGGTGGTGATGAAGTGGCATGGAAGCAAGATTTTTTACGCTTTCCTCTATCGTAATATTTTCAGTGGTGAAAAGGTCCGTTACGCTGGCTTTATGGTAAAGCTTCTTCATTCTGTCATCGCCGTCGATTACACCATAGCCCAGACCGGAGGTATGGGTCAGCAAATGACGTATGGTTATCTCTTTATTGGCCGGATAGGCAGTAAATGAAGTATCAGATTCATCCAGTTCTTTTAAGACTACCGGATTTTTAAACTCTGGTATCCATTTAGATATAGGGTCATCGAGTTTAAATCTCCCCTCTTCCCAAAGCATCATTACCGCAGTGGCCGTGATGGCTTTGGTCTGTGAAGCTATACGGAAAATATGGTCAGTTCTTAGTTCTGTTTCTTCGTTGATATCAGCATAACCGAAAGCTTTGGAATAAATAGTCTTTCCATCCTTTATGACAAGAGCTACTGCCCCAGGAATATCCTCTTTTTTAACCGCCTGCATCAAAATAGAATCTATATACGATAGCCTTTGAGATGACATACTTACGGATTCAGGGGAAACTTTATCTGATATATCCTGCCCATTAATATTAAATGACAATACTATCAGTAGCATGGTTAAAACAGTTGGTCTATGCATTTAGGATGAGGTTTAATTGATAATTCAAAAATCTTTGTAATTTATAGAATAACAGTTGAATTTAGCACAATACTGCATAACATATATACATAAATATCGGAGAATTATGCATCCGACTATTTTTTAATTATCAATAATTCTTATAACCATATTTCACCACCCATCCTGTCATTTTCCTGCTCATCATCTATCCCGATTAAATAAACAATTGAATTAAACTCACCCTATATTCTATTTGTCTAAAGGCTGTTATTTGGTTGGTTTACAGTCGCTGATAGTTACCATTAACTTATTAGACAGATTAAATCAGAGCTACGATTTACTTTTAAATTTTTCATGAAACATACACTACAAATATTTTTGCTATCGGGTTTATTGTTTTTAATATCCAACTCACTTACGGCCCAGACTGAAAGGACACAAAGAGGGGAAGCGCGTCCATTGCCAGATGCAAAAATTACAGGAACCGTACTTGACTCCTTGACCAATGAGCCTTTAATAGGAGCCAGCGTAGTTTTGAAAACATTCTCTGATTCCTCATTAATAACCACTGTCACCGATGATAAAGGAGAATTTATTTTAAAAAGGCCTAGAAGACGTGAACTCTTGCTGGAGATATCATACATAGGATATCTCAAATCGAAGAATAAGATAGTGCAAGCAGGTGCTGTAGATCTGGGTATTATCGCTTTAGCAGAAGACAGCCAGCTCCTTGGCGAGATAGTGGTTGAAGGCTTTATACCATTGGGAGAAATGAAAGGTGATACATTAGTTTTCAATGCGGCTGCATTCCAGACTCGCGAAAACGGCTTTGCCGAAGACCTGATCAAAAAGCTCCCAGGAGTCATAATTGAGAACGGACAAGTAGAAGCACAGGGAGAAATAGTCAGCAAAATTCTGGTGGATGGTAGGGAGTTTTTTGGTAATGATCCCAATGTTGCGCTAAAAAATTTGCCTGCAGACATGATCGATCAGGTGGAAATTCTCGACCAGCAGTCAGACCAGTCCAGACTAACTGGGCTGGATGATGGAAACTATGCTAAAACCATCAATATCATCACCAAGTCCAATATGAGAAACGGCTATTTTGGAAGGGCCAATGCAGGATATGGTACCGAACAGCGGTACATGGCCGGGGGTAATATCAATATGTTTAAAGGTGACAAGCGAATCTCCATCCTCGGATTGTCAAATAACATTAATCAACAAAATTTTTCTTCGGAAGACCTTTTGGGACT
>DATHVH010000176.1:0-4475 GCA_035461405.1 Anditalea sp. | reverse complement strand
TAATTAGGGACCGACATTAATATCTGATGGCAAATATGAAACAATTTACATTGAGTATTTGATCATTTAAGTCATATAGCATAAAGAGGCTACCATTCTTATGGGTAGCCTCTAATAGAGTGATTTGAAGTATTAAAAACCTAAACCAAGTGCCATAGCTGTGGGATAAATGTCGAATGCAGCAACGCGGTTCGTTTTTCCTGATTCAAGGTTAATTGTATACACCCCCGTCTTTCCATCTACTTTTAGAAGTGCATACGCTTGATTACTATTCCCTCCTATATCAAAACCATTATTAGCTTCAAAGGAGAGTTCGGTAGCACCAATGGGTACCAAGGTGCCGTCATTTGGTGGATCTTGCTTATATAGTTTATGATCTTTGGAATCCAAAACATAAAGTATAGTGCTTTGTGCTCCTGGAAAATTATTGGTGTAAGCTGCTGCATTTACTTCAGGATTATGTGGATTTAATGTTCCGTCCACTACCGCTACTGTTCCCAGGTCCGGATGAAGTCTTAGATTCTGTCCCGTATTACTTACCAGTCTGATTCGGTCTACAGTAGGGTTAAAGTCAAAACCATAAGTTTTACCATCAAAACCTAACCCGGATCCAATTTCATTTACTGATCCATTTGCGGTATTGACTGTTAGCATTCTGCTTTTATCAGTGATGGCGTACAAAGCGCCGTTGGCAGGACGAAAATCTAGACCTACAACTTTTTCTCCTGATAGCAGTCCGTTAAGTTTTACCGTATTCATTTTAGGTGAAGTGGGATCAAATCTGTATAGATTGTTTCCCTCATCAGTCGCATAGGCTACAGGATTAGTTTTGAAAGCTATTCCTATTATAGGAAGATTAAATCTATCAATAAAGGATGCTTTCCCGGTATTGAGGTCTATCATGTAAAGCTTGGATTGGTTTCGCTGATAGGTCACTGCCAAAGAAACAGAATTATCAGGATTGATGTCGAAATTCCCAACTCCTTCAAAATTCACTCCCAAATCTCCAACTTCCTGTAGTCCTCCATCATTTGGAGGTGATTGGATGAAAAGTTTATTTTTATTAAAATCTATGTCATAGAGTTGAGTTTCTGTGGCACCGGCTACACTATTGGTATAAGCTACTGCTCCTATCATTGGCATATCACCGCCATTAATGTTTCCATCAGTAGCCACTACTGTTCCTAGTTCCGGATGAAGTCTTAGGTTTTGGCCAGAAGCCGTTACTATCCTAATTCTGTCTACAGTGGGATTAAAGTCCAGGGAACCGTTTTCTCCCTGTAAGGCAGGACTGAAACTAGATTCACCCAATGGTGTGGCTGCACCTGTCTGCTCATTGATGATATATAGCCTACTGGATGCACCCAAACCATATAGTTGTCCCGTAGCAGGTCTATAGTCTATGCTGATGATTTTATCTCCGTTAACCACGCCAGATATAGAGCGTACTTCCATTGGACGTTTTAGATTTCTTGCGTCATAGATAGCTATCCGATTATCATTCGTTAGTCCTGTAAACATCACCTCCGGTGCAAAACCTGGCCTTTCAGATTGTGGTACATCGTTGCCTGGATTCTCACAGGCTACTCCCAATAATAAGCACAAGGAAAGTATTATCCCTTGGAGCTTGAAATTTTTTTTGTGTTTCATAAGAGAATTATGTTATGGTTGTGAATGTTTGGAGATACGATATAAAGTTTTAAAGTGGATTTACAGCTTTCATAATTTTTTAAGAATTATTTAAAAATGATTTGAAGCTATATTAAGCTGGTGCTTTTTTTGCATTGCTTGCATGCACATAAAAATTTAATTCTTCCCTTTTCCCAAGTATGCAGGACAACGAAATAGAAACTTTTATAGATGATATTCAGGCCCAGGTAGTAGAAAATTATGACACTTTAGTGGCCATTACACCCAAATTGATTATTGCGATTATCTTATTAGTGATTTTTTGGTTTTTGGGTTTTTATATAAAAAAACTTGCCAATAGAAGATTAGAAAAAAACATGAATGACTCTCTGCTAGCAAATTTTTTGGCTGGTTTGGTTAGGGGTATTATATTATTAGTGGGAATACTTTTCGTATTGAGATTCTGGGGCTTTACTGGTGTAGTGACCAGCGTGCTTACTGGGGCAGGTATATCAGCATTTATCATAGGATTTGCTTTAAAGGATATAGGAGAAAATTTTCTTGCCGGAATTCTACTAGCCTTTAAACGTCCCTTTAGGATAGGGGATATGATAGAAATTATTGGGGTAAAAGGAAGGGTAATAAAACTAAATCTTCGTGACACCCAGATTAAAACAGAGGATGGCAAAGATGTTTATATGCCCAATGGTTCTATTGTAAAGAACCCTTTAATTAATTTTACTATAGATGGATTTATTAGAAACCAATTTGACATTGGGCTGGATCATGGATCTGATTATAATAAAGCTATCCAACTCATGGAGCAAAAAATGCAGAATGTCAAAGGGGTATTAAAAGGGGATAGAGCACCTCAGGTAGTAATCAAAGAAATAGCAAATAATGCAGTAATTGTTTCAGTCTTCTTTTGGGTAAATACTTTTACACGAATTCCCCCTTTCAATAAAGTAAAATCAAGGGCTATGTTGGATGTAATTAAAGCGTTAGAGGAGGCTGGATTTAATTTGAAAAGATAAATATTTATAAAAATCAGCTCTTTTTCTCCCTATTAATTGTAATAAATTTGGACTCTATTTACGGTCTGCTATAATTTTTTGTCAACGAACTAAATTTTTTATCTGCTAAAAGCAACTATATACTGTATTTTATCATCAAGCCTATTATAATCCCATCTATAGAAAAAATGTATTTCAAAGTTAAATACAGCAGTTTCAAACTATATGTTTAAATATTTATTTGGGATTTTTGTGGCGGTAATGGAAAAGCATATATATTTAGTTGATTTTTCTTAAAATATATAAGTATGAAAAAAATTTTAATAGTGACGTTTTTAATTTGCTTTGGTTGCCTAAGTGTTAATGCTCAGGAGCCTGCTACTCAATCAGTATATGTAGAGTTAGGTGGTTCTGGATTACCTTATTCCATTAATTATGATTTCCGTTTTGATAAGCAAAGAATAGATTCATGGGGCATGAGGATGGGTGCAGGTGGATGGGCTGTTAAAGATGGAGATTATTCTTCTACCAGCGTCCTTACTATTCCGGTTCAGTTTACCCGTCTATTAGGGAAGGATAAACACTATTTTGAAGTAGGAGGAGGAGCCACTTATATTCGGTACAGGAGAACTTTTAATGATTGGTATGGCGGGGGAGGAACTCAGATCACGCGTAATAATTGGGATTTTATATTAGATACTGGAGATACCCCTTCTCTGATGGGGACTTTAAATTTGGGGTATAGACGTATACCAACTGATGGGGGCTTTACTTTTAGGGCAAACCTTAATCCTATTTTTAATCACAATGGATTTTGGCCTCTTTGGTTTGGGGTTGGCTTTGGATATGCATTTTAAACTAATTAAACTTTACTTAAATGAAACATTTATTGTTAGCAATGGCGGTAGGTATTTTACTCGTCGGAAATTTAAATGCTCAAGTGGCAGAGCGTACCAAAAGCCAAGGTGTATTTGTTGAAGTTTTAGGAAATGGCCTAATTTATTCTGTAAATTATGACACGAGATTTTCCCAAAGGTTTGACGGTATTGGAGGTAGGGCAGGTATAGGCTATATAGCTATTGACGGCACTACATTAACTACCATGCCATTTCTTCTTAATTATCTATTTGGAAAAGAAAAGCACTTTTTTGAAATAGGGGTAGGACCTACAGTGATATTAGCTTCGGCAAATAGTGGGGGCTTTGGACCTGTAGGAGACAGGGAAAGGGGGTCTGCTGTTATTGGGACGATGAGTGTGGGGTATAGACTCGAGCCTACAGATGGAGGTTTTATGTTTCGGGCAGGACTTACACCTATATTTGATTCCTCTTCTTTCTGGCCCTTATGGCCGCAGGTTTCGTTTGGATACGCATTTTAATATATAAAACAAGTCAACTATTGTAGTTGGCTTTTTTTATATTTATGTATTTACAGTATGAGTCCACGTATGTAGTCCACTAATTAATATCTGAACGCTGAGTCCTTATATAATTCGAGAGTATTAGTTGATTAATACATTGCGTATTTCCCGAAATTATTTCTTAAAAAAAGTCTACTCATTTACAATTTTTCATAATCCAGTTATAAAGTATATCTCGTATTTAGGAGCTAACCACGATGATGTGGGCGAATACATTTTAGTGTATAACGCCCGTCTAAAAATAACTATTTATGAAAATTCGAGTAATGCTATCTTTGATGCTACTATTCCTATCAAATATTCTTCATGCTCAGCGTACGAGAGATTACTTTTCTATAGGATTAGGTCCTTCTGTGATAGTTGGTGACAATACGGCAAATTATCCAGACTTTAATTTTAAAATTAGTCCTTCA
>DATHVH010000175.1:0-4628 GCA_035461405.1 Anditalea sp. | reverse complement strand
TTCCGCTGAATTGCCTGCATCCCCCTTCCAAATAACCTTGGATTAATTATATATATTTCTTTTTAATTCTGTCCATAAAAGATAGTCATTGCTTTATTAGGTATATAAATAATGCCACCTAAGGCATTGGGTTAAGGCTATTTATTACCCCTTCCATCTTACTTTACCTGGTGTTTCAAATTAAAAATCGGACATGAAGCTGGTTATGTATATGTTTCTCAACTTTAATAGTTTAAGGGGTTAAGCAATAGGTAGTTTAAATATGTGTTTTCATACCACCAGAAAAAAATAATTTAAAACGAGGGGTCTGTGTAAAGTTGTCTGCCGTCAATTTCCCGCTATTAATCAAAAGCTCCCTATGTATTACTGGCAAGAATGCGGATAATCATAATAGGTAGTTTAATATTGTTGATTTAGATGCAATAGCCCTACTTTATACTTTTCATAATTAATAAATACTAAATTCCGAACGCTATTAAGATCTTTGATGTAAGTCATGGCTATATTTCTACAAACAATTGGGTGGGAATCACTTATAATAGAATTGGAGGCATCTAAATTCCATCAAGTTTTTAAAGTAAAAACTAATACAGGATAAAAAAACTAGATCTGATTTTGGCATAATTTACTTTAAAAGTAATGTATTTTCTCGTGTGCATATATCTAACATTATACTCAAAGTTACATCTTCGTATAAAAGAGAATAAACACAGTATGATTCTACATTATACTTTAATATAATTTTATACTCACAAATACATAGAGAATAAATAAAAGGATTATTTACTTTTTATAATATTAAAAATTTAAAAATAATTATTTAGATAATCAGCATAAGTGTTTGATAATCAATGTTTTCACTTAAGCGTAATATATGAAACATATGTAAATCTATTAAAAATCCTCTCTCTGGCTCAAAATGTAACCTTTTAGTCATTTTTAATGGTTTAGATAAACGCAATAGATATTCTAATATATTGTTAATCAGTTATTTAGCTTATTATATATGTTAGGTGTTTTTTAAACTTCTTTTTTATATTTGATCACATCAATTATTAAACCCAAAATTATATGAATACACTTTACTTAAACTACAATAGATTCCCTACATGGCTTATAATTAAGCAATGGATTTTCCGCTCTCCAAGCGGATATACTTTTTTGGAATCTAATTCAATACACACCTAATTTATAGCTTTCCCATAGAGTAATTCATTCAAACATCTGGAACTATACGGAATTTGGAATATGAATTATAAATAGAGGTGGGAAAATGAGTTTTCGATTAAGAGTATTATATACACTTAATGAGGAGACATCCTATATATGGGTATCGATAATTTGAATTTCATAAATATTTTATAACCTAAATAACCTTAATAAGTAAATCGTATGGATAAAATTTTACAGCGACAATCCATTTTCTTTTTAAGAAAAGTGAGGTACTTCGTGGTAATACAGCTGATGTTTTCTGCTGTTGCACTAGCGGGTACAGGAAAATCTGAGATGGCAAATTTTGCCAAAGGCAATCCGAATTCGGGATTTGGTGAACATAGTTCGGAGGCTACATTCGAAGGGATGGCTGACATGATGTTCCCTGGAGATAGCCTTCAGGGTAACATCAATGATATACAAAGAGATAGGATTTTTCAAAAATCTAATTATTTGGAAATTAAAGGTATATCTAATTCGAAAGATGGTTTAACCCAAAATCAAACCGTCTCAATAATGGGAACTTCCAAGAGACAATTAACTGAAACTATGTTTGTGGAAATCACAGGAGTAGTTACAGATGCTCAAGAAAATTTACCTATACCCGGAGCAACAGTCACAGTAAAGGGTACCTCTAGAGGCACCGTGACTGATATGGATGGCAGATATATCATAAATGCGTCTGTAGGTGAAACATTGGTATTCAGATTTATAGGATTCAGTCCTCAAGAGATTGAAGTAAGTGACAGCAGAACAAACTATGATGTTTCTTTGGCTGAAGACATGACGTCGTTGGAAGAAGTTGTTATAGTAGGGTATGCTGAGCAGAAGAGAGAGACTGTTGTAGGTTCAGTAGTGCAGGCCCCAGGAGAAGTGCTTCAAAGAACCGGAGGGGTGTCGAATGTTGGACAAGCCTTGACAGGAGCCCTGCCTGGATTAATTACCACAGCCAGTGTAGGTATACCTGGAGAGGAAATGCCCCAGATCGTGATACGGGGACAGAACAGCTGGAACGGCAACTCACCCCTGATATTGGTAGACGGTGTAGAACGTCCTGAGTTCTTTGCTAACATGGACATCGGCTCCGTGGAATCTATATCGGTATTAAAGGATGCTTCAGCCACTGCGGTATTTGGATCTCGTGGAGCCAATGGGGTAGTCCTCGTGACGACCAAAAGGGGTGTGAACGGAAAGGCTGAAATTACCGCCAACTTCAATTCTACCATGAAATCAGTCTCGAAAATACCAGGCAAGATGGATTCCTATGATGCCATAGGAATACGAAATCGTGCGATTGAACGTGAGTTGTCATTAAGTCCTAATAGCTGGAATGAAATGATCCCTCAGGATATGAGATTAAAGTACCGTTATCCAGCCAATGTGGATGAAATGGAAAGGTATCCGAATGTAAACTGGCAGGATGTAGTGTTCAAAGACTATGCTATGGCTTATAATACCAATATAGCCGTAAGGGGAGGTACTGATTTTGTCAAGTATTTTTCCAGTATCGATTACCAACATGAAGGCGATCTATTTAACCAATTTGAAACGGGCAGAGGCTATCAAGCTGGATTTAACTTTGATAGGATCAACTTCAGGACTAATCTAGATTTTAACTTGACTCCTACTACCAAGTTGGGTGTTAATCTGGGGGGAACCTATGGCGTACGCCAGGCACCATGGAGCTATGCTTTTCCTGAAGGATACTGGAATTCTGCCTATAGAAGCCCACCAGATGCTTTTTTACCAAGATACTCTGATGGGACTTATGGAACTTATATACCAGACGATTATGCCGTTACAAATTCTTTGTTAAACTTGGCTATAAGTGGCACCAACCAAATTACTACGACTAGATTGTCCACCAATTTTGTTCTGGAGCAGGATCTGGGTATAGTTTTGAAAGGACTGAATTTTAGGGGAACCCTTGCAGTTGATAATTCATTTCAGGAAAACAACAGGGGGATAAATGATCTTTATAACAATCCCAATCTTAAATGGATAAACCCTTTAACAGGTGAGTCTATATATAGAAATATACTAGATGGAAGTACACGATTTGATTTTGTTGAAGCCGTTACGTGGAATCACGCAGGGGGTACTGTGAACAATGGACAGTCTCAAAGAAGGCTTTTCTATCAGATGCAAATGAATTATGCTGGAAGTATTGAAGGGATACACAATTACTCTGCTATGGGGCTTCTAAGCAGGCAGGAGGATGCCCTGGGAAGTATTATTCCGTCCTATCGTGAAGACTGGGTATTCAGAACGACATATGATTACAAAAACAAATACATGGTGGAGTATAACGGTGCCTACAATGGTTCCGAAAAGTTCTCTGCCGAAAACCGCTTCGCATTTTTCTCCTCCGGAGGAGTGGGTTGGAATATTTCCGAGGAAGGTTTCATGAGAAACCTGTCTTTTGTGGACGTGTTAAAGATTAGGGCTAATTACGGTGAAGTTGGGGACGATAATATTGGAGGAAGATTCCTCTTTATGGATGAGTGGGTCTTTGGAGGCAATTCCCAAATGGGAGTGATCGGTCAAGAGGGGGAAAACAGTCCTTATAACTGGTTCCGACAAAATGCAGTAGGTAACCCTAATGTCCAGTGGGAAACGGTTTATAAGTCTAATCTGGGGGTTGATTTTAGATTTCTTCGTGGTCTAATACACGGTAGTGTGGATATGTTTAGGGACAATAGGGTCGATATCCTTATGACCAGTGGCCGTTCAGTGCCATCTTATTATGGGGCCAATGCTCCTGCCGCCAACCTTGGAAGGGTAGTGACTACCGGGTATGAATTGGTGGTAGGTTTTAATCGCACATTAGACAACGGGATTAGACTGTGGGGTGATTTTGCTATGACCCACGCCATTGATCAGGTCATTAATAGGGATGATCCTGAGCTTCGTCCGGATTACCAAAAACAAGCTGGATTCCAGCTCGGCCAGTATCGCAGCCATATCAGTGCGGGATATTATAATACTTGGGATGAGCTATATGCCAGTCCACAGCATAATACCAACGATGCGGCCAAACTTCCAGGGAATTATTATATCGCCGATTTTAATGGAGATGGTGTAGTAGATGGCTTTGATTCTGCGCCTTATGGGTATTCAGGAGTCCCACAAAATACCTACAATACAAATCTGGGAATAGAATGGAGAGGTCTGAGTCTGTTTGTACAGTTTTACGGGGTCAACAATGTAACCAGAGATGTGGGATTGGGCAGCTTGAGCAATGGGCTTAATCTAGTGTACGAGGAAGGAACCTATTGGTCCAAAGATAATCCCAACGCGGATTCCCCCTTGCCTAGATGGCGGTCCCAAACTTCCCCGTTTAACTATGGTCCCAGATACCTTTTTGATGGGTCTTACCTGAGACTGAAGAATACTGAAATCGCCTATAATTTACC
>DATHVH010000174.1:0-3415 GCA_035461405.1 Anditalea sp. | reverse complement strand
ATAAGTTCCTTCTAAGTCCAGCTTCGCACTCTCATTTTCGGATTGTTTTCTGCTGAAGAACTTTTCTCCTTCCTTGATTTCATTATTTTCGTCTGAAGTTTCCCAATGATCCGATGCTGGATTCCAATTCACTATATCTTGAGGGTCATTCCATATTTTCCATACTTTTTCTACTGAAGCATTTATTTCAGTGCTTACTTTTAGAGTGTTGTTTTCTGAGTTTGTCATGGTGGTTAAATTTGAGTGATCATATAATTCATATCTTTAACTATGATAATGAGATTATGTTAAACTTTAGCAGAAAATAGGAAGCATGAAAATTTATGACGGTCCAAAAATGATGTGCTACTATCTATCTTACAATATTGATAGAAAAAAACCTGCCTCTTTCAAATTATACTTTAAAGCAGCAGGTTTAAATTATCCTTAAACAAATGCTAATTATTATTAACGGACCACAAAAGTGGTTTCTTTGAAAATAGGTTTACCATCCTCAGTGATTCCTTCAATGATGATGCGATAGTTTCCCGGTGTATCAGCAGTAGGGAAAGTGACACTGGCAGATTTTTCCACTGTAATCGAAGGATTCCAATATATAGTGCTTCGTAAATCCGGCATATCATTATATAAAGCGCTATCAATAGAAGGGGTATAAAACTCCCTTCTCGTATTAAAGCCTGAAATTCTTTCTACTGTAATATGTTTTCCGCTTTCTGTATCCACTATTTCTTCATACCCCTGATCAGTAAATAGAGCAATGACTCCTCCACTAGCCCTGCCACCATATATGGCTGTAGAACCAGGCCTTTTTAAAATTTCTATTCTTTTAATATCAAACTGATTGATCATCTGCATGGATTCCTCTGAAATAGGCATACCATCGAGTAGGTATAAAGGCGTGCCCTGTCCTCTGATCACAGCTCGAAATTCGTTCATTCCACTGCGCGTTATGTTCAGTCCAGCCACTCTTCCTTGTAGACTTTCCATAATATTTCCTGAAGGAGATACAGGTAAACTTTCTCGATACAATATCGCATCTGCTTGTTCATGTAATTTGAAAGGTTCAAACACTTTAGCTCTACCTTCTACTACTATTTCTTCCAGAAGCAATTCACGCAGGTCCATATCTCCCATCGCTGTACCTACTCCTTCAAACTGCCTGAGTGTATTTACTACATAATCTTCAGGTAGCTGCGAGCTAAAATCTTTTGGTAACCTTACCCGGTTTTCTGCTATTAGGGGGAAAGGACCTTTTTCGAGTATCTGTACTTCTACACCTTCAGTTCGACCACGCTGGTCTGACCCTTGGATGACTACCTGAACACTTCCTGTAAAATAAAATCCCCTAAAGGTAAAATAACCGTCTTTATTTGTTTCTGTAGTTATAAAGGTCTGGTTTCTATCCTTAAGAAAAAGTAAAGCTTCACCATTACTGATTGGTTCGCCTTTCCTATTGATCAATCTACCCCGGATATTTAAATCCAGTTCATTGGAATATTGAATGCTTGGGAATTCTTTGGCTAACATTTGGTTCCATCCAAATTTTCTCCAGCCTTGGGTCATCATTAGGTGCCTTAGCGCATTTTGTCTTTCTGTATCATCCCCTTCAAAATAATAACCAGGTGATTCGATATATCCTTTCAAATCCGAGCTTAAGAGTAAATAAGATTTTATGTTTTCATTTTGGGTAGGCTGCACGACCAAATCTTCGGCAGTCACTGACATTGACAAACGAGCAAGTTTTTCTTCACCTGCCAAGTCTAATGACAAGTTTACCTCTTCTCTTCTTTCATATTCGTTTTTATCTGTATTAATGTTTATATCTACGCTATCTGGATGCTTGATGAAAACCAACCTCTCTGCCAAAGGTTCCCCATCTTCCTTAGTAAGTGTAAAACGGGTGATACCTGTGGGGAAAAGATTTTTTGGAATACTGGTTTCGAAACTGCCCTCACTCGGAGTTTGAAATTCTTCATTATATAGCAAGTTTTGATCGGTTATAGCAAATAGCCTAAGCAAGCCCCCATCACCCTTATTTGATTTAATTTCAATTGCGATATTATCAGGATCATTGACTTCATCTACGTGAAGCACATACCCTTCGCTGATAGCCTTTGGTAATGGATAATCAATTGTCTGCCCATCCTTGAAATTAAGTTTGGCGAAATAAGTTGAATTAACATCAGGAGTAAAAGCGAATGATCCCATACCGGCATGCCCATCACTAAATTCAAGTATTTTTTTACCCTTATCATCAAAAAGAGATGCTGATATCGGTACCCCTTTACCATTTCCATCTACAGCTTTAAATGCTACGGTATTTTGAAGTCCGGATACAAGTTCGCCGCCTTCAGGAAAAAATTGTAAATCAAACACTGGATCTGAAGTGGCCCCTGAGTGACCTAATGCCTCATTATTGGATAGGATGAAAATTTCCTTTTGAAAAAAAATGTCTTCTCCAAAATTACGCATATAGTGCGTGAATGCAGAAAGTCTATAGATTCCTTCCGTCAGGTCGTCAGGTAAATTTATATCTCCAATAGCTTCTCCATTTGCAATAGGTAGGGTGAGCCTTTCGACAAGTTCATCCTGGTCGGAATATAAATCCACATATATGACTCCACTTTTGGTGGTAGCTTGCCTGCTCACGGCATCCAACACATACGCTTTTAGCCAAAGCACTTCCCCAGCCATATAGTATGGTTTGTCATGATGCACGTATATTTTTTCTGGCGCATAATTGACCTTATAGGTGTTGAGGGAGGTTTTTATGGTATCGATAATGTCATTTTTCGGTCCTATGAATGCGCTCATCATTAGTATCCCCGCTATAAGACCAAATATATATTTAATACGAGTATGCTTCATCTGTTTTTATGGAATAGTCCCATTAATAGATACGAGGAGAATGGTCTGGTAGATAAGATATTGAAGATTAATATGTTAAAAAGGGTGAAAGGATGTACGAACCGGGAAGCTGAAAAAAGTAAGATGAGGGAAGGACGAAGTTCGAGAAAAATTGAAACATGAATTAAGAGGTAATAGTAAAGAACGCCTGCCTGCCTAATGGCAGATAAGACCGGAGACGGGAAACTGAAAATTGCTAAAAGACAAAAGTATATTTTAAAAATTTAATGAACCCTTCCGTCTCTTCTCTGAATAAAAACTCTGTGAAACTTAGCGCAGTATTCTGCCACCACTGTGGTTAAAATCTTTATTAAAAGGATAATATCACATATTATTATGATTATTATCAGCATTACAACATAAGGAATTGGTTATCTTTATACTATATTTAATAAGGTGAGCCATGGAAAAGTCAACCCCTATAAGCAGTATCATGACCAGTGTGGTCCAGACTGTGGAAGAATCAGCCTCCTTACATGAGGTGATCAGCATATTGAGAAAATATAAA
>DATHVH010000173.1:0-11345 GCA_035461405.1 Anditalea sp. | reverse complement strand
GATTTTAAAATTGCCACTTGCATCTACAAGAGAAGGCGCTCTTCTCCAAGCATCTCTTATTCCACTTTCCTCACCTTGTTCCGTACTGCCAGCTCCTAAATTAAACCGCCATAAGGAAAGTCCTATCCCTTTAGGATTTCCCTGTTCATCCATATTATTGCTAAACAGAAGGTCTGCTATAGCACCTTTTTTAGGTTCTGGCCAAGTCCCTACAAATTGCCCTGACCAAGCATCCGAAGCTCCAAAATGATCGATTTCCTGATAGACAGTCTGAGGATCAACTTTTAGGTGATATTGATTCTCATCCGCGTCATCTTGTATACTATTACCATTTTCACTGCATGCTGTAAAAGAGAATGCTATTAAGAAAGCATTTATTAAAATTATATTACCACCTGTTTTAGATACTTTTGATTTCATCTGTTATAATTTTTTTTTAATGGTCATAACCTGTCCAGTACCGAAGGTCGGGATGGAATCTCGCATGGATCCCCGATGGCTATCGGAGCATCCCAATGTGACGCCTACCTTCATGCACAATTTCATACAAACAGATTTTAAAAAAGAAGGGAAGAAAATTTGAGCTTTCTTCCCCTCACTATTTTACATTAATTATAACCCGGGTTTTGTTCCAACATATTATTAGATGCTAATATTTCTCGCCGAGGTATCGGTAGCCAATAATGCCTTTGCTGAAAGCTCCTACCTTGTAAGGCTAATTTTCTTTCATAAGTAAATGATCCATCATCCGCTCTTCTGATTTCAATACCATAAGCAGGCACATTTTCAGTATCCATAGCGATCATCCACCTTCTTACATCATAGAATCTATGCTCTTCATAAGCCAATTCTATTCTCCTTTCCTTTCGTATTCTCTCTCTCATTTCATCTTGTGAGAGACCGGCTGGTAGTTCAGGCATATTGACACCACTTCTAGCTCGGATACTGTTAATGGCTTCATATACGGTAGCATCTGGTCCCGCTGCTTCATTTTGAGCTTCTGCATAATTCAATAGAATTTCTGCATATCGAAAATATATCCAATTTTGCGTTCCAGCCACTTGCCATGGATTTTGAATTGGTAAGGATTCATCAATAAACTTTCTTAAATAGTATCCACTGCGACTGGTGTTCCAGTTGGATGGGCCCTGCTGGCTATCTCTCCCACCAGGAAGAAAAGTCTCTACCTGACGGCCTCTGTAGGACGCCCCATTATGTAATATAGTTTCGTAAAACCTCGGATCCCTATTCGCATATGGGTCTGCAGCATGGCTGGCATTATCCCAGTCAAAAGGAGTACCGTCCATCATTTCATAATCGTCCACGAGATTCTGGAGTGGAGCATTCCCCCCCCATCCATCATATCCATTAGGTCCATTGGCTATTTCGAGAGCTGTATGTCTTTCGTTTATATTATAATACCTGGCAAAAATCATTTCTTCATTCCGGCCAGGTGTTAGAAATAAATTACCGTAACCCTGCTGATATAAGCTATAAATACCAAGGTCTATAACTTCTCTGGCAGCCTGAGCAGCCTGATTCCATTTTTGCACATCTGCACCATTACCGTTATTATAGAGAGGACTTGCTCCATATAGCATCAGTCTAGCTTTTAATGCCATAGCAGCGCCACGTGTAGCTCTTCCTTCCTGCCAGTCGCTTCCATTATTTAATGGCAATCCAGCAATAGCTTCATCTAACTCCCCATATACATAATTCAAAGCTTCTTCTATGCTTGCTTTTTGAAAAAGAGCAGGATCTGTAAAATCTTCCCCAAGCATAACTACCCTGTCTCCCATCAACACCACTTCACCATAATTCCGTATTAAATCATGGTATCGGAAAGCCCGAATGAATTTTAATTCAGCAGTCAACCTGGCTTTTCCCGGATCACTCATCACTACCTCAGCCATATTGGTAAGGGCATAGTTACATTCTCTGATACTCCTATAGCTTCTGCCCCAAAGAGTTCCTGCTATACCCGTATTTTCCGGTGACATTAATCCTTGCTGTATTACCCAGGTGTTGTCATCATTGTTATAAATAGATTCGTCTGTTAAAGATCCCCAAAGGGCGTATTCAAATCCTCTACCAAATCCTGGAACAGAACCGTCTCCTTCTTTGTCTCCCAATCTGACGCCCAGATATCTATTGATTACGAATGCTTCGAACAAAGTCGAATCTGCTAATATTGATGCATCTGAAATCCTATCTGTAGGGACTATATCGAGAAAATTATCATTGCAGCCTACTAAAGATACCCCTAATAAAAGGGTCGAATATATTTTTATTTTATTTATAAAATTCATGAGTTTTGGGTTTTAGAGTTGAATATTGACACCTAGGTTGATAATACGCTGCTGTGGGTAAAATTGTCCACTGTTGCTAGCCCCCTCTGGGTCAAAATCTTTTACCTTAGTAATGGTAAATAGATTAAATGCATTGGTATAAACTCGAAGGTTACCGATAGAGAATCTGTCCAGAAAACTCTTAGGAAGATTATATCCAACTTCTATATTTTTCAATCTCACAAAAGACACATCCTGAAGCCAGAAATCACTTGGAAATAAACCTCCACTGACAGCGGATGAAGCCCGCTCACTTACCCTAGGATAGGTTCCTTCAGTATTATTAGGGCTCCATCTATTGTCAGCCCACGAACTATAGAAATTACCCACTGTCCCGGACTCGGGAAGTACATATTGGCGTGCACGACCCTGCCCAGAGAATAAGGCGGAAAAATCAAAGTTTTTATAGGCTGCATGTAAGTTTAATCCAAAAACTATTTGCGGGATATTGCCCAATTCAGTCCTATACATATCATCAGCAGTAATGACACCATCACCGTTCAGATCTTCGTAAATCAAATCTCCAAATTGAGCACCAGGTACATGAGGATATTGGTCAAATTGGTCTTCAGAAGTAAAAATCCCTAATGATCTGTACAACAAGTAAGTATTCATAGGTCTACCTGTCAGCCTTTGATAGTCTAAAACACCTGGGGCTTCATCCATAAATATGATTTCATTCCTAGCGTAAGTAAAGTTACCTGATATTCCATAACTAAAATCAGCTACATGCTCATACCCAATGGTAGTTTCAAATCCATGACTATTTACCTGACCAATATTTTCTGAAGGAACGAGTGACTGTCCTCCATAAGGATTTACTATACCGGAGGTAGCAGGGATGGAGGCATTTCTAGTAGTTAAAATATTATTTCTGCTTTCCTGAAAATAAATTACTTCAGTTGTAAACTTTTTTAACCATATAGCATTCAATCCTATATCCGTTTTATTAGCTACCTCCCAAGTAATATTTGGATTTCCTAATCTGATGATATCTATACCTGTACTTACTACATCTCCAAGTACATAGCGGTTGTTGAAGGAATAGTTATCATAGTACTGAAACTGTCCCACGTTATCATTTCCTAGCCTTCCATATGATGCTCGGATCTTTAAGTCATCTATAAAATTCACATTATTGCTAAACCAGCCTTCTTCTGAAATTCTATAGCCTGCAGAGATGGCCGGAAAAAATCCATATCTATTTCCCCTAGGAAATATAGAGGATCCATCTACTCTTCCCTGTAACTCGAGTAAATACTTTTCTTTATAATTATAATTGATTTTACTTATATAACTTCTTCGTGTAAAATTATAGCTACTTCCCCAGTTGTCATAATCAGAAGCGGCGGCACCCCCTTGTGATAGTTCCGGTGTTTCAGCAGTCGGGAAATGTATTCTAGCAGCTCCCATAGTATGGGATCGGTTCACACTCTGCTCATATCCTACAAATGCGTCTATAAAGTGCTGGCCATATTGGCGGTTAAAATTCATTTTGATATGGCTTACCATCATAGACATATTGGTATGGCCCTCATCTAAAGACGGTCTTTGATTAGGTCCACCTCCAACTACTATAGGAGAAAACACATCATTATTTCTGTTATAATTATGTAGTGTGTAGGGAGTTCTAAAATTCCTATATCGATCTGAACTTTCATCAACAGAATAAAATCCATCTACTGATAGGCCTTCTAAAAATGGTAATTCATATTTAGCTCTAAGTATTCCATTGAAGACATATCTTGGATTTTCATTCATACCACCTTCTTGTGTGGACATGATTACAGGATTAGCATTCTCGATGCCACTAGAGGGTAAACCATTTGGGTAGAAAGCATTGACAGTAGGATATGCCCGGTAAATTGATCTAAAAATAAACCCCGCACCTTCTGTAGGAAACTGTCTTGCCTCTTTTCTGCCTGCAAGTGATAAACCTACAGTTAATCTTTCATTAATATTGGCATCAATGTTTGACCTGAAGCTATATTGATCGTATTGTGTGGCACCATTGCGATAAATACCATCTTGAGATAGTGCCCCAAGAGATACAAAATAATTTATATTTTCACTTCCGCCTCTGACGCTAAGGTCATGTTGGTTTTGGAGAGCTACATTCTGTAATGCTTCTCTTTGCCAATTGGTATTGGGATAATTTAAAGGGTCAGCTCCACTGCGGAATAGAGATATTTCTTCTGGGCTATAGATTTGGTTTAAACCATTCTGTTGATTATTATAATATGCGATCTCATTTCTGATAGTACCATAAGTCGCCGCATCTGCCAGATTAGGTAATCTCGTAGGAGAGGAAAAACCTTGATTGTAACTATAAGATATTACAGGCTTACCCGAAACCCCACGCTTAGTGGTAATAAGAATGACACCATTGGCTGCCCTGCTACCATATACAGCTGCGGAGGCATCTTTTAATACAGATACACTTTCGATATCCTGTGGATTCAGTCTTTCCAGACCCCCTATTTGTCCAGGCACTCCATCGATTACTACCAATACATCATTATTACCTGTGGTGGCTAGACCTCTGATGGAAATATTAGATCCATCATATCCAGGTTCACCACTCCTATTAGTAGCAATCAAGCCTGAAAATCTACCTGCAAGTGAGTTTGAAACATTTGGTTGGGGACTTCTGGCCAATTCTCGACCTTCTACCTGCGAGACAGAACCAGTTAAGGTGACTCGTTTCTGCTCCCCGTAACCTACTACGACTACTTCTCCTAGAGTATCCATGTCTGGTACCATATTAATGGTAAAATTGGTACGCGTACCTACAGTGATCTCCTGAATAGCAAAGCCTATAAATGAAACCTGCAAAACCACATCAGGCCCACTGACATTGAGCGTAAAATTCCCATCCATATCAGTTACCGTCCCGGAAGTAGTTCCCTTTACCACTATAGACGCACCTGGTAGAGGTTCACCATTTTCATCTAATACTTGGCCATTAATAGTCGACTGCTGGCCAAAAGCAGATAATAATAATGAGAAATAAAGTACCATAGTAAACAATGGTACCCATCTAGAGTAATTTTTTATCATCCTATTGTGGGTTAATTGTTAAAGAATGTTTTATTAAATGCTTTAAGCTCAAAATATAATAGAGCATAAGATCAATATTCTGATTTTCTTTATTAGAATAGGGGGGATATATCAGCATAAAGAGGGGTACAAAATGATCAATAGTTGTTTTTCTCATTTATTTTAAAAAAATTGTAATAGTTATTACCCTACCCCCAAAAATGATCTCACGAATACTTGTGTTATTTCTTATAATCTCTACCATTTGTTTGGTATCTGTAGCACAGCAGCTGCCCTTATTAAATGAAGAGGTAGAAAACCAGATGACCTTTTATCTATTGGACATGGAATCAGGCCTGGCTCATAATGTGGTAAATAGCATAGAGCAGGACAAATTAGGTTATATCTGGATAGGCACCATCGAAGGCGTCAGCAGATATAATGGTAATGGGTTTTTAAACTTTACACAGAATAATTATTCGCCAGGAAAATCATTAAACAATAATTTTATTCAACAGATCCTATTACGAAAAAACGGGGATTTGACATTTGCTACAGATGATGGAATCAATATTTATAATCCACCTGCAGAAAAATTCTATCTTTTACAAAAGCAAAATGGATTATTGACCAATAGCATCAGCTATATATATGAAACCTCTGAGGAGAAAACTATCATCGGAGCGTATAATTTTGGTGTTCAATTTTTAGATCAGAATGGAAAAACAGAAAATGTATTAGCTTATAAAGCAGATGACGTTACTACTTTATCTTCCAATCTGATCACTTCCATAGCCATGCAGGGTGATTCTATAGTTTGGATTGGGACATTTAATGGAGGGTTAAATAAATATAATCTAAAAAGTAAAGCTAATAAAAGACTTTTTCAAAATACCCAGTATGGCAATCCTGCGCAAATAAATACATTATATACAGACAATGATGCAAATCTATGGATAGGCACTAAATCTGGAGTTAAGGTAATTACAGCAAAAGGAGATACGATCACCATTGATCAGAATAGTGCTGAAAGAAATAGACTCAGTGATAATGAAGTACTTTGCTTTGAAAAAGACGATCAAGACAGAATGTGGATAGGTACTAGAAATGGAGGTCTTAATATTCTTTCCATATCTGACTTGCTAACTAGAAAACAAATAAATATCTCATGGTTTCTCCCAAAATCTGATGGTTCTAGCGTCTATAATAGGACGGTATCTGCCCTAAAGATGGATAAGGATGCGAATATGTGGATCGGTACCAGTACGGGTATTAATTTCGTCAATCCCCGAGGGGAATCAGTCAAGCTGCTGCAAAGAAATCCAAATACCGCCCATACTTTGTCCCATAATCGTATAGGCGCATTGGCTGTAAGTTCGGATAACAAAATTTGGATAGGAACTGATGGTGGAGGATTAGATCATTACGACCCTATTACGAGAAAATATAAAAATCACGCTCACCGTCCGAATCTAACCTCTTCTCTCAGCAATAATTATATCATTTCATTAAAGGAAGACAGTAAGGGCAGATTATGGGCGGGCACATATCAGGGAGGTCTCAACAGGTTAGATCAATCTTCAGGAAAATTTTATCAGTACCTACAAGGGGATAGTAGAGATGGGTCTGATGTTAGAGTCATAGAAGAAGACGATTTAAAACAAATATGGGTTGGCACTAACCAAGGAGGCTTATACTTATATTCTGAAGAAAAAGACACTTTCGAATATATAGAGCAATTAGGAAAGCTGGATATTAGAGATATATCTTTTGATGCTCAGCATCGATTATGGTTGGCAACTTTTGGCTCAGGTATAATATGTTATAATCCTCAAACCAAGGAAATAATTTCCTATCATAATTCTCAAATACCTGACTTACCAGGTAATATATACTTCTGCTTAGAGGTGCTACCAAATCAAGACGTAATAGCAGGAAGTAGATATGGTGGCTTATTAAGAATCAATCCCACTGATAACTCCATTAATATTTATACTGAAAGTGATGGGTTAAGCAACAATACCATAAGCAGTATGATAAAGGATAGCCAGGGAGACATTTGGCTTGGTACTAATAAAGGAATCAGTTTTTATGATCCACAAACCCATCTTATCAGCCATTTGAACACGTATGATAATATTCAAAGCAGTGAATTTAATATTGGTGCTGCCACTTATTCTCCTGATGGTAACCTTTATTTTGGAGGCAATAAAGGGATAAATTTTTTCCACCCAAAAAATCTTAAGAAAGAGCTTACAAATTATCCTTTAGTAATAGAGAATTTTAAACTTTATAATGATAGAGTTGATGTGGATAATGTGTTACTCGATACTGCTATAGCATTTAAAAACCATCTAAAACTTAATTATAATCAAACTCTCTTTTCTTTTGATTTTTCTGTTTTAAAATTCCCATATGCCCAGCATGTAACTTATGCATATAAACTAGACGGGTATCACAGACATTGGATACAGGTAGAGGGCAATGGCACAGCCAACCTCAGTAATATCCCGCCAGGAGATTATACTTTAATGATAAGGGCCGATATAGGGGACGATGAAATAATTGGAAAAGAGATTTTTATTACGGTCACTCCTCCTTTTTGGAAAACTTTACCAGCCTATATTCTCTATATCTTCCTTATGGTTAGCTTTATTATAGGATTCTTCTACTATTACAGTGAAAGGATTAAGCTTAAAAATTCTTTGTTATTAGAAAAGAAACAAAGAATAATGGAGCATGATATTAATGAAGAAAGAATCCGCTTTTTTACTAGCTTTTCCCATGAACTTAAAACACCTCTGACATTAATATTAGCTCCTTTAGAAGATTTAATCCTTCAAATAAGATCAAAAAGCCAATTGAAACAATTAGCCCTGATACAGAAAAATGCTACATTTTTACATCAGTTGATCGGTAATCTCTTGGAGTTTAGGAAATCCGAAACTGGTATGAGTGAATTAAAGGTGGGTGAATACAATTTGTCTCTGTATTTGGAACAATGGGTTCAGAATTACCTGCCGCTTTCTAAAAAGCAAGGTGTTCACATGAGCTGTTCTCTCTCTGAAAGGAATATGATGCTAAGATTTGATTTTGAAAAACTACAAATCATAGTAAATAATTTACTGTCCAATGCCATCAAACTCGCAAAGCCTAAAGATAAAATCCATGTAAGTCTCTCTTCTGATGAATCATCTGTTTTTATTTCGGTAACGGATTCTGGACCTGGAATAAGCCAAGATGATAGAAAGAGGATATTTGAATGGTTTTTCCAATCAGGAACCAAAATTAAAAAAGAAGGATCTGGAATAGGCTTAGCATTGGTTAAAAGCCTTACTGAACTACATGGAGGTACTGTCCGTGTGGAAAGTGAATTGAATAAAGGGGCCACTTTTACAATAGAAATCCCAAAAGACTTAAAGCTTTCCAGTGAAGAATTCGGATTGTATGATGAACCTAGTGTGCTAACAGAACATATATCCGATAACATTCCAGTGATACCTTATCATGAGGTATTATTAGATTCAGATGTAGAAAGAGAACTGCTTTTATTAATTGATGATAATTCAGACATTCTGTGCTATTTGGATGGAGTTTTGAAAGAAGATTATGATATAATCCATGCGGATAATGGCAAGGATGGATTGGCTAAAGCTTTACAGCATGTACCGGATTTGATAATTTCAGATATAATGATGCCCCTTGTAAATGGACATGATCTCTGCGTCACATTAAAACAGAATGCGGCTACCACACATATACCAGTAATCTTGTTATCTGCTTTGGGTAATGTGGAAAGTATGCAGACTGGTTTTAACGAAGGTGCTGATGATTATATCACTAAGCCATTTAATAGTGTAATACTCAAAGCAAGAGTAAAAAATCTGATCGATAGCCGAAAAAAATTAAGGTCTCTTTTTCTGGGACAGGAAAAAGAAAGTGAAAACTTAGACGATAAACAGAATGGACTATTACAGTTAGAAAAGAAATTCCTCAGTGACCTGGATAAAATCATATTAAACCAGATAGGTAAGGAAGAAACTCAGGTAGACACTATAGTAAATGAAATGTGCATGAGCCGAACTTCACTCTTTAGGAAAATAAAAGCTATAACAGGTTATAATATCAATGCATACATAAGAATGACAAAACTTAAAAAATCAGCGGATTTAATTGCCACCCAAAATATCACCATATCTCAAGCTGCCTTTGAATCTGGATTTAATGATATCAAATACTTCAGAAAAGTCTTTAAAGAACATTTCGGATACCTTCCTTCAGAACACAAAAGTTATTTACATCACAAATAACTGATTTTTGATTATCATTTATTCATATATATGATTTTCCGCAAATTTGTCAGTAGTTCTATTGGAGCTTTATTTAATGGCAAATCGTGGACAGTCCACGACCGTTATCAGACAAAAAGCATAATTCAAGTTATAATCTAATTCTATTTTGTTTGTGGCAAGAAAGCATATATCAATTCATATACAATGAAAATGTACGACGGTTCGATTTACTATTGCTCTCAGTTCCATCAACTCTTGAATCACTAAGCTTAAAATTGAGTAATAATTGAATATTTTATGGAACCTTACATTTAAAAATTATACTTTCCGCTGACCAGTATAAATCTTGTCTCTCTTTTGGAATAGAAATCCTGTACAAAAGTATTAGTGAGACTGAATCCGGCAAACCTTCTGGTATCAAATATATCCCTGATACTCAGACTGAGACTGGCTCTACCGGCCATAAAGCCTTTTTGAAGATTGACGTCGATGTAATATTGGGAAAAATCCCTTCCTTGGGCTTCTATCTCTGCAGATTCATAGTTTCCTACCACTTGGAAATTCATTTCCCAGGGTAATTTAATATCATTGGTCACTTTGGTATTCCAGGCAAAGCCATTATTTACAAATTCCTCTCCCAGATTAGAGCCGTCCACTATGATCCGAAAGAAAGTGGCACCTCCACTTAAAGTCCACCAAGGAGTAAATTGAGTTAAGCCTATAAACTCTAATCCATAAGATATTGAACTGTTCAAATTGGCAGGCTGAACATAGGAAATACCATTTTCTATCAAAGTAATAAAATCCAACTGACCGGAAACATACCTGTAAAATAGATTGGTAGTATAGCTGGATTTTTCAAGATTTAGTAGATGGCCTAGCTCAAGGGAATAGATCATTTCAGGCTGAAGATTAGGATTACCCCTCCTTACATTCAAAGAATCCGTAATATCCGGAAAGGGATTAAGTCTCCATGCGGTAGGTCTATCTATTCTTCTGCTGAAAGAAAATTTGAAATTATTCTTTTCATTGGCTTTATACAACGCTTGTAGACTGGGAAATAAATTGAAATATTGTTGCTGATTTGCTTCTTGGGTATTAGCAAGGTAAGTGTCTAATACTGTATGTTCACCCCGCAAACCAATGGTATAATCGAATTTTTTTGCTGTACGACTATATAAAAAGTACCCTGCATAAATATAATCCTTGTAAATAAATCTGTTGCTTATCGCAGGATCTTCCACAAAATTCTGCTGCGTCTCTTCAAAACGACTATAGATATAATCATTGTCAAACTTTCTGATAGTAGCTTTAAGACCTGTCTCTATTTTACTTTTTTCGTTTACAGGATTAATATAGTCCAACTGAAAAACAGAAATATTTCTGATCTCATCAGTCAGAGCTCTTTCCATCCCATTTAAGTTTTCGGGCAAAGGCTCAAGTGTATTTCTGAAAATATCAATGTTTTGGGTTTTGAATTGCCTCCTGAAAGAATGACTGGCACTTACCCGAAATTGCTTATCTGGGTCATCAAAGGTTCTTTCATAAATAAATGCATTATCAAGTCCGTCATCATCTTCGGATTCATCATTTCTACGCACATAATCCAGGATACTCATGCCAGTGTTGGAATCGCTTAATTCTGAAAACAAAGTATTGAGCTGAT